>CAYLLX010000083.1:0-1586 GCA_964384975.1 uncultured Candidatus Saccharibacteria bacterium | reverse complement strand
TTATAACTCATGGAATTTTCAAAATTATACAAAAAAGAAAATAACGAAAAAGAAAAGATTTCATTATCAAATGAAGAAAAAGATTCTGTTCGTGCTATTACTCTAGGTTTAGAAGAAATAGATGATACTGTTCGCACTATGGCTTTAGAGGATGTTATTACAACATTAGAAAATGGTCATCCTCTAAATAGGATTATAAAAAAAGATAAAGATATACAAGGTTACATAGCTTGTGAAGATTTTGTTTCAAAAGAAGCATATATTAAATATTTAGGTTCGAACAAACAAACAGGAGTAGGGTTAGTTTCCGAAATTCCTGCTTTTTTGGAATATGCTAAAAATAAAGGATATACAAAGATAAATTTTCACGGTTGGAATGAAAGATTAAACAGAATTTTGACTCGTTATGGTTTTGAGAAAATAAAAACAGACAAAATGCTGTCTCACAGTATTGATTTTTTTGAAAAAACTTTAATAGAAGAACTTTCTTCTGAAGAAATTGATAAAGCTCGAATAAAAGCTTTTGAGCAAAAATATATCAATAATATAGATCAATTATATGAATCAACTATAAAAACTTTTAAAGACGAGGATAAAAAAAGTCAGGTTGTAAGTGTATTTAATAATATTTCAAATAGATTAAAAAACCAAGAAAATTTTAATTTTAGTGATAAACAAAGATCAGTTTTAAAATTAAAAATTGCTCGATATTTTCAAAACAATGATCAAATAGACCAAAATGTTTTATTTGATGCTGTTATTGAAAGTCCTAAATTTATAGAAACTGACAAAGGAGGGCTTAATAGATTACTAGAAATACACCAAGAAAAAACTTTACAAAAAATAGCAGAAATGCGTAAAAAACGTGCTGAAATAGGGGAAGGCCTGAATCCCTATGAAGCCTTGTTTGAGACAAATAATGGCAAATATTATATGGCACGACTGTTGAATATGCCACACCTAGAAGAAGAGTCTAGTTACATGACTCACTGTGTAGGTACTAGTGATTCTTATGTTAATAAGATAAAAAGAGGGGAAGTGGAGATTTTGTCTTTTAGAAATAGTCCAACTATAAATAAAGAAAAAAATAAATTAAACAATGATGATACCCCTCTCGTAACAATAGAATACGATTTAAAATCAAAAATCATTCAACAAATGAAAAAAGAAAATGATGAATATATTTCTACAGATGATGTATTTTTTGCAGAGCTTGTAGAGTCTTTGAAAAAATTAAGAGAAACAAAAAGAGATACAGGAGAAAAAAGAGATTTTATAAAAATAAGTAATTCTGAGCTAGGAAATATTGAAGTTAAAGAAGACCATTTGTTGACCGAAAATGGAGAAATTCATTTTAAAGATTTTGATTTAGACTCTGACGTTTTTATCCTAAAAACAGGATATATGTCTATAGATGCTGAAAGACCCAAAAAATATGCTATAAAAATATTAAGAATTTTAGAAAATATAAATATAGAGGAGTCAGAATTAGCTTATTCTCTAGATGAAATAACCTCTAATACAAAAATATACATAGGACCAATATCCACAGAAAAAGATATTTTTAAAAAACTATCACACCTAGA
>CAYLLX010000082.1:0-1651 GCA_964384975.1 uncultured Candidatus Saccharibacteria bacterium | reverse complement strand
CCTGGAAATGAGATAGCCGTACAAAACCTAAAAGATAGTCTAACAAGACAAGGAGTACGCATATTGAGTTATCGTACAAGTGAAGAATACGTTCACGCTACAGGACACGGAAACCAAGAAGATATCAAATGGCTTCATAAAAAAGTAAATGCGAAGTTTTTCATACCTATACACGGTTGGCACTCTATGCTTGTTGCTCACAAAGAACTCGCTTTGTCTTTGGGTATGTCAGAAGAAAATATAATAGTACCGGATAACGGCTCAATCATAGAAATACGCGACAAAGGAAATAAAATGGTTCTTTTGAAAGAAAAAGCACCAAGCTCTCCTATGATAGTGGACGGTTTTGCTGTCGGTGGAGTACAAGACGTCGTAATAAGAGACAGAGTCATGCTCGCACAAGACGGTATGTTCGTAGTTATCGCTTTGATAGATCAACAAACAGGCAAACTCAAAAAGTCCCCTGACCTTGTTTCAAGAGGATTCGTATATCTAAAAGAAAATCAAGAATTATTACGCCAAGTAAGAATAATAATCAAAAAAATAGTAGAAGAAAAACCCCCAAGTAAAGATATGGTGGATTTTGAAAGCATCAAAGCAGAATTAGGAGAAAAAATATCAAAATTCTTATATCAAAAAACAGCAAAGATGCCTCTCGTTATCCCTGTAATTTTAGGTGTGTAATGTTTAAAGAGAATAAAAAATTAAAAAGTATCTTTTTTGGAGGATTTTTATTCTCTCTGCATTTAGCTTTTACTGCTTATATA
Source organism: uncultured Candidatus Saccharibacteria bacterium (assembly GCA_964384975.1). GTDB lineage: Bacteria > Patescibacteriota > Minisyncoccia > Phycocordibacterales > UBA9973 > UBA9973. The sequence goes on along the minus strand of CAYLLX010000082.1, from coordinate 884 downwards.
AACTCAAGTCTTCTGTCTAACATAATAGGCGAAAAAAATATTTCTTTAGTTTACTCATTATCCTCTTTATCAGCAATATTTTTACTTTTACTAATACCAAGGTTTTTTAGCAAAATAGGAAGCAGGAAGTTCCTTTTAAGTGTTTCTTTTTTGAGTAGTCTACTTTTATTTTCTTTAGCTTTACTTAAGAGCTCTTTTCTAGCTATACCTGTATTTATACTTTATCTTTGTTTAAATACTTTGATTATTTTCACAATAGATGAAATAATTAAAATACATTCAAAAGAAAAGTCTACCGGTAAAATAAGAGGTTTCTATCTCAGTATTACAAGCCTCGCTTGGGTTTTCGCTCAAATATCTTCTGGAAGAATTTTAAAAGATTTAGACATAAATGATATTTATATCATAGCTTCTTTGTTGGTTTTTATGTTTTTCTTAAATATTTTCTTCAACCTTAAAAAAATAGAAGAGCCTAATTATGATAAAACAAGCACAAAAGAAAATATATTAAATTTCTTCAAAAATAAAAACCTTCGTCAAGCTTATTTTATAAATATAACTTTGCAATTCTTTTATTCTTGGATGGTTATATATACACCTATATATCTAAAGAATCACATGAACTTTACTTGGGAAAAAATAGGTATTATTTTTGCTATAATGCTTTTACCTTTTGTGTTGATACAATTTCCAATGGGAAAATATTCTGATAAACACGGAGAAAAGAAGATGCTTAAGATTGGATTTTTATTTATTTTTATTTTTACTTTTTTGATTTTCTTTATTGAAAAAAACACTCTACTCGTTTGGGCATTTATCTTATTTATGACAAGAGTCGGAGCTGCTACTGTCGAAGTTATGGCAGATGTGCATTTCTTTAAAAA
>CAYLLX010000081.1:0-1818 GCA_964384975.1 uncultured Candidatus Saccharibacteria bacterium | reverse complement strand
GTGCTCGCGCCAGTCGCGCTCCCAAGCCTTCAAAAAATACAATTCTTCTTTGTTAATAAATATCAGGGATTGATAATAATCTTTTTAAAATAAAAAACCATGCTACAAGAAAAAATAAAAAACAATATAAAAGAAGCTATGATGGCGAGAGATACTGTGCGTTTGGATACTATGCGTGCTCTTTCCTCTGCTTTTATGAATGAGCTAGTTGCCAAAGGACAAAAGCCTCAAGACGTTTTGGCTGATGAAGATGCTTTAAATGTTATTATGCGTTTGGCAAAACAGAGAAAAGATTCTATTGATCAATTTAGAAAAGGAGACAGGGAAGACTTGGCTCTCGAAGAAGAAGCACAGTTAAAAGTTTTAGAAGAGTTTTTACCGAAAATGATGGAACGTGCAGAAATATTGAAAATAGCAGAAGACAAAAAAACAGAGCTCGGTATCGAGGATGCTTCAAAAAAGGGTATGCTTATGGCTTCTTTGATGAAAGACTTAAGGGGCAAAGCAGACGGTAATGATGTAAAAGAAGTGGTGGATTCTTTATTTATTTAAAATGGAAAAATTAAAATTAATTACACATAATGGTTCTTTTCACGCAGATGATGTTTTTGCGGCTGCGACCATTATTTTATATTTAGAAAAAAAAGAAAGCAATTCGTCCGCCCAAGGCGGACCAGCCTTGGGCTGGGAGATAATTCGTACCAGAGATGAAGAAATTATAAAAAAGGGAGACTTTGTTTTTGATGTTGGACTTGTCTATGATAAAGAAAAAAACAGATTTGATCACCATCAAATAGGCGGAGCTGGAAAAAGAGAAGATACAGGTATAGAATACGCTTCTTTTGGTTTAGTTTGGGAGAAATATGGAGAGGCTGTTTGTGGTTCTCGCGAAGTGGCAGATTTCTTGGAAAAGAAAATAGCTCAACCTATTGATGCAGGGGATAACGGTATAGACTTGATAGAATTAAAAACAAATGTTCGTCCGTATTTCTTGCAGACTTTTTTGAAATTATTTATACCGAGTTGGAAGAATGTAGATGAAGAGTCTTTGCTTGTAGGATTTTTGGAAGCTGTGAATTTCGCTAAAAATCTTTTGCGCAAAGAGATAGAGCTCGCCCTCGACTACAAAGAAGGAGAAGAAAAAGTCAAAGAGTTTTATCAAAAAGCAGAAGACAAGAGGGTGGTAGTATTAGATCAAAAATACCCTTGGCTAGATGTCGCTACAACTTTTCCAGAAACTTTATTTGTAGTTTTCCCTAGGATAAATGACAATACTTGGGGAGCGGAAGGAGTTTTTGTTGGCTTGCCTTCTTTTGAAAAAAGAAAGAATTTTCCGGAAAGTTGGGCGGGACTAAAAGACGAAGCATTGGAAAAAGAGACAGGAGTCAAGGGGGCAGTTTTTTGTCACAGGGGGAGGTTTATGGTTGTGGCAAAAACAAAAGAAGCTGTTTTAGAACTTGTAAATTTAACTTTAAAAAATAATAATTAAAATATATGGCATTTATAGATGAATTAAAAGTATACGCAGAGGCAGGTCGTGGAGGAGACGGTGTTGTTAGGTGGCGTAGAGAAAAGTTCGTACCTATGGGAGGTCCTGCGGGAGGAGATGGAGGACGTGGTGGGGATTTTTATATACGAGCAGTGAGAGACATACACATACTCTCTCAATACACAGCCAAAAAAGAATTCTATGCAGAGAGAGGCGAAGCAGGAGGTAAAAAAAGTTTGCATGGTAAAAAAGGAGAGGATTTCTTTTTAGAACTCCCTATCGGTTCTGTCGTTACTCGTATTGAAACAGGAGAGAAATATTTTTTAAAT
>CAYLLX010000080.1:0-1859 GCA_964384975.1 uncultured Candidatus Saccharibacteria bacterium | reverse complement strand
GATTCAAAGGGGTCAGGTACCTTTGATTCAGGTACCTTTGATTTGCCTACCTCTTTTTCTTGTTGTTGCTTCTAATTTAAATTTTTCTATTATACTACTACTCCACACATCATCACCAAATGGCTTTCCCCTGTTTATTGAATACCTAATAGAAATTTCTTCATTTTCATTTATTGCTGTATTTACAAAAATCAAATAATCTTTAGGCTCAGGAATTGGCCATTTTGAAAGAAGTTTCATTTTGTTTTTATTTCCAGAAATTCTTCTAGTTAAACTTGAAAAATTCCAATTTTCTGCTTTTTTAACAAGACCAGATCTTAGCGGATTTCTTTCCACATAACGCACAACAGAAAGCAGATGTTTATCCCCTTGTATTAAAAATGATTTATATCTACCTTGATAAAGATGACCTGTACCTATTGTTTTATTTTTTGTATGCCATCTTTGAGTATGAGTAAGAGTCACCCATTGCATAAATTTTTGCAAATCCCCATCTTTTTTTGGACACAAAACTAGATGAAAATGATTAGGCATCACACAATATGCAAGTACTCTCATATCATATTTGTCTTTTCCTTCTTCTAAAATATCTTCAAACATTTTATAATCCTCTTCTTTAAAGAAAATTGGTAATCGTGCATTTGCACGATTAATTACGTGATAGAGTTCATTTCCTACATCTACTCTTGGTAAGCGAGGCATGTATATATTTTACCAATAGTTGATTTTAAAATAAAGCAATTTTATAATTGTATTAAAGGTACCTGACCCCTTTAATTAAATAGATAAAATTTCTCTCCCCCACTCCTAAAATAAATGCTAAAATGTATCTTTATTTCGCAAGAACCGTTCTTGCGATACAAAAGCACCTGACGCTTTTAAATTTAAATCTGAATTGCCTGTCCTGTTTATTTTGCTTAATTTTTGTTAAAATAGGATTATGGAAATCGAAAAAGAAATCCAAAATATTAAAGATCGAAATGCTAGGGTTGAAATAGACAAAGCATGGGAAACTAGCAAGATGAGGACTTTTGTTTTAACATTAACGACATACATTCTCGCTACGTTACTTTTGATTATGATAAAAAATAGTAACCCTTTTGTAAATGCTCTTGTTCCAACACTTGGATATTTTTTGTCTTTTCAGTCTTTGCCTTTTATTAAAAAGTGGTGGATAAAAAATATAAATTAAGTTTAAAATATTTGGTTTATGACCGACAAAGAATTTTTGCAAAAAACAATAGAAGTTTCCAAAGAGAGCATAGCTCTCGGTGGTTATCCCGTTGGTTCAATTGTCGTTTTGAATAATGAAATTATAGGAAAGGCTATTAGTAATGGAAAAAATATTTTTGACGCTACGGCTCATGCAGAAATTATTGCAATACGAGAAGCTTCTCAAAAATTACAAAAAAGAGATTTAAAAAATGCCGTTGTATATTCCTCTCTTGAACCTTGTTTAATGTGTTTCTCTGCTTGTTTTTGGGCTAGTATCAAAAAAGTAGTTTATGCGTGTAGTAAAGAAAAAGCTGGAATCAAGCATTTTGAGGGGCATAATGATTTACAAAAAATAAATGAAAATAATTTAAAGAAAATTGAAATTATCTATCTTTCTGAATTAGAGAACGAGGCATTCGATGTTATTTCAAATTGGGAGAAAAATTTGACGAGATAGTATAAATCTTCTCTGTATCGCAAAAACCGTTCTTACGAAACAAAAGCACCTGACCCTTTTAAACCTTTTTTGGTTTAATTTTTGAAGCATTTTGTGATAAAATCAAAATATAATATGAATCTCTTATGGATAATAATTTGGATAGTTTTTTGGTTCAGCGTAATGGGTATACCTAACTATCTGTTCA
>CAYLLX010000079.1:0-1872 GCA_964384975.1 uncultured Candidatus Saccharibacteria bacterium | reverse complement strand
GGGCTTTGGTCCAAATTTCCCTTTTTCTGTTAAAGCTAGTTTCTCTGGTGGAAAATGGGGAGAACTAAAATTAGTTAAAACATTAGATTTGAACATATCTGTTCTTTCTAATGGTCTGCGTTATGGTCAATATGTTTTTGAGGGCATGAAAGCCCATAAAAACAAAGAAGGTTCTCTTTTAGTTTTTCGCCCATGGAATCATTTAGAAAGAATGAATTCATCGGCAGAGAGAATTACTCTTCCAAAAATTCCGCAAGAATTTTTTTTAGAAGCTATTCAGTTGTTTCTGTCTCAAGAAATAACTTCTGTAGATTTTGAAAAACAGGCTGTGTATTTTCAACCGAGTTTGTACAATACGACCCAAGGATTTGCTCCTTATGGAAGTAGTGACTATGAATTTTCAATCACAGGTTCTTCTTTGACAGTAGATCCTTATAGCCCTATAGGGGTTATGGTTGAAGATCAGATGACTCGTGCTTTCAGGGGTGGTGTTGCTAGAGCAAAAACTTCTGGTAACTATGCTTCGTCTGCTTTGGCTACTAAAAATGCCAGAGAAGAAAATTATAAGCATGTTATGTGGGTTGGGGATGCTCGAGGAGATTACTTTATTCAAGAGCTCAGCGGTATGAACTTCTTTTTATTAACAAAAGAAGGATTACTTACCCCTTCTTTGAGCAAGGACACAATCCTGCCTGGAATAACAAGATCTAGTATTTTAGAGCTTGTTAAAGAGATGGGTATCGTTCCTTTAGAAGCAGATATCTTTTTGATTAACGGTCTTTTAAAATCCATAGAAAGGAGAAGTATTATTGAATGCTTTGGGACGGGAACGGCTTCTACTGTTTTACCTATCTGGGGTTTTAAATTTCAGGGTGAGTACTATAATCTACCTGAATACACAGAAGGTTCATTTGTGTATAGGCTTTTTTCTTTATTGAATAAAGCTTATTTAGGTGAAATTCATCCTGAATGGACCTTGAAAGTTTCATAGCTTTCAAAACTTTTTTAAAAAAGGCCAGCTGTTGCGCTGGCTTTTTATTTGCAAAATTTTGTATTTTGTCGTATATTGTGATAAATGGCTCTAGCCGTTTTTGTTTTTATTTAATAGTTTAATGTATTAATTTTTAATATAAATTTATAAATATATATGGAAAGAGATTATCCTTTAGAAAGAGTTAGAAATTTTGGAATTATAGCCCACATTGATGCGGGTAAAACAACCACGACAGAGCGCGTGCTTTATTATACTGGTGTATCACACAAAATCGGAGAAGTGCACAACGGTGAGACTACTACTGACTGGATGGAACAAGAAAGAGAAAGAGGTATAACTATCACTTCTGCGGCTGTTACTTGTTTCTGGACTCCTACTTATAATTCTCCTACAGATAAAAACAAAAAAAATCGTTTCAATATTATCGATACACCTGGTCACATAGACTTTACTGTGGAGGTTAAAAGATCTCTTCGTGTGCTTGACGGTGCTGTTGTTGTATTTGACGGTGTGGCTGGAGTAGAACCTCAATCAGAAACAAACTGGCGTTATGCTGACGAAGCAAATGTGCCTCGTATTTGTTTCATAAATAAACTCGACAGAACAGGAGCTTCTTTTGAAAGATCTTACCAAACTATTTTGGACCGTCTTAGCAAAAAAGCTGTTCGTATGCAAATACCTATCGGCTTAGAAGAAAAACACGAAGGTGTTATCGATCTTTTGAAAATGAAAGCTTTTTATTTCGAAGGAGACATGGGTAACCAAATCATAGAAAAAGACATTCCTGAAGAATTCAAAATAGAAGCTGAAAAATATCAAGCAGAGTTGATAGAGAGAATAGTAGAACAAGATGATGTTTTGATGAATGAGTATCTAGA
>CAYLLX010000078.1:0-1884 GCA_964384975.1 uncultured Candidatus Saccharibacteria bacterium | reverse complement strand
TCGTGTACGAATCTTCAGTTCCGTCATAACCATTTAAAACGTTTCCATACCCATCAGATCTAATCACATAATCAATAGCGGCCTCAACATCAACAAAATCTAAAGCATCTCTGTTTTCATAAAAATGACTCCATATTTGCCTATAACGATTTCTTTTTTGCTCAGGCAATTCTGGCAAATTTTTCTTCATCTCTTCCAAATTAAAAACTTCATGCAATTTCATCTTTGGTATATCAGGATCAGGAAAATACCTGTAGTCTTCACTAGATTCTTTTCTTCTTTGAGAAATAGTCATTTGTTTTACTTCGTCCCAACCTCGAGTTTCTTTTACTATCTCGCTCTCTCTGCCTTCTTCAAAAAGTTTTGTCATCCTCTCTACTTCGTATTTGATAGCTTTCTCGACGCTCTTGAAAGAGTTTAGATTTTTTACTTCGACGTATGCGGTCCACTTTTTATCTTTATCTGGAGAGATAGAGACATTCGCCTCCACACGCATCTCTCCTTTTTCCATGTTTGCATCAGAAACTCCCAAATACCACAAAAGAAGCTGATATTCTTTTGCAAAATTACTCGCTGTTTTTGAAGCCATCTCCACATCCTCAAAAGTATGCGCATCGGTAACGAGCTCCATTAGGGGCACCCCTGCACGGTTGAAATCTACCAAAGAATAATCCCCTTTGTCGTGCTTGCTAGTACCCGTATCTTCTTCGAGGTGAATACGAGTTATTTGCATATTTGCGAGACTTCCTCCGGAAACTATCGGGTATTTGAATTGAGATATTTGATAACCTTTTGGTATATCAGGATAAAAATAATTCTTACGGTCAAATTCTGAAAAGTCTGCAATACTAGAACCCAGAGCGAGTCCCACCTTGATCACTTTTTCAATTGCTTTTTTATTTGGTACAGGCAAAGCCCCCGGATGCGCCATACAAACAGGGCAGATATTTACATTTGGTTTTTCTTCATCAGGATTATTCAAACAAGAACAAAACATCTTTGTTTCTGTTTTTACTTCAGCATGTATTTCTAGCCCTATGGTTATATAATATTTTTTATCCATATATTTAAATATATCACAATACGCTCTATTCTTTAATCTTTACGTCTACGTGTATCATATCGTCTGTATTTTTTTCTTTGGAATCATTCACCTCTTCTTTGATGTTTTTAATGCTTGATTTGATTTTCAAAAAAGCAAAAACCAAAAGCAAAATACCCAATAAAAAAGGCAAAATCGATATCCAAAATAAAATTCTAAAAAACAAATACGGTCCCCCCAAAAACTCAGTAAAACCGAGCAATATAAAAAATACAAATATTAGTGTAGTCCTCCAATTAATCATTTGTTTCTTTTAACATTCTAATCAAATTATCCATAACTCCTTTCAAAGAAGCATCATCATACAAACTCAAACAAAGCACTTCTTTGCCGTTTTTCTCAAATACTTTTACTTTTTCTTTTAATTCTTTTTCGTCAACAAGATCTACTTTTGATAAAAGTATAATTTCTTTTTTATTGAGCAAAGAAACTTCATCTTCTTTTTTGTTTTTACTTTCGTAGTCTTCTAACTCTTTGCGAATCAAAAGATAACTTTTCCAAAGGTCTGTATTTTCCACGGACACAAGGTGCGCGAGCATTTTAGTCCTTTTTACGTGACGCAAAAACTTTACTCCGAGGCCCTTGCCCTCTGAAGCACCTTCGATAATACCAGGGATGTCTGCGATAACGTATCCATAAAAGTCACCTAGATTTGGATCTAGAGTCGTGAATTCATAATTCCCTACTTTTGCTTTTGCATTGGTTATCGAATTCAAAAGAGAAGACTTACCTGCATTTGGTAAACCAAGAAGCCCGATATCTGCAAATATTTGTAACTCAAT
>CAYLLX010000077.1:0-1936 GCA_964384975.1 uncultured Candidatus Saccharibacteria bacterium | reverse complement strand
TTCTTCTTTTTAATGCATGTACTCCCTTTTTTACTCTTGTCATATTTTTAAACTAAATTATTAATTAACTAAAAGGCATCAAGTGACTTTTAGGTTTGTTTTTGATTGTAAATTCAACTCCTTTTTTACCGTTGAGTTGTGTTCTGCGTGATTGTTTTGCGTTGAAATGATTAAAACCTGGTTTACGAGCGATAACCTTGCCTGTTTTTGTTACTTTTAATCTTTTTGCGAATGATTTATTTGTTTTCATAAAATTATTTTTCTTTTTCTATTGTTATAGTTACACCTTTAGGGCCCTTTTTATATGATTCCGCTACTTTATAATTCTCGGTGATTAGGTGAAGGATTCTGTCTAGTCTTTCTCTTAGGAATCTCTCATCCATAAATTTGGATCTACCTGTAAGAAAAAGTTCTACTTTTATTCTGTGTCCTTCTTTTAACCATTTCGAAGCAGTTTTTGCTTTCAACTCTAAGTCGTGATCTCCTGTACCTATTTTAACTTGTACAGATTTAGTTTCTGTTGTTTTCGCATTGGCTTTTACCTTTTTGAGTTTTTTGTTTTGCTCGTATTGGTATTTTCCAAAATCTGCTATCTTTGCAACCGGAGGATTGGCTTCAGGGGATATTTCGATTAAGTCTAATCCGCTCTCTTTGGCTAGTTTTAAAGCATCTTCGAAACTTAAAACACCAAGGTTTTGATTTTCATTATCTATAACCCTTAATTCTCTGGCTCTTATTTGGTTGTTTATTCTTTCACGCAATTTTTAATATACAAAGCTCAAAAGCTTTTGTTCTTATTATAATAGCTTATTGGAGCTCTAAAGTCAACCGTATTTTATTAAATAGCTCTTCTAGTTTTTTGGGGTCTTTGGATTCTCCAATAATCCGTATTAAAGGCTCAGTATTTGAACTTCTGATGTGAATCCAAGATTTATCCTCAAAATCAAACCTTATGCCGTCCAAGGTGTTTTTTTGGGCTTCTGGAAATATGTTTTCAGCTATTTTTAAGATATCTTCAGGATTTTCTTTTATTTCGTATTTTTCTTTTTTATTATAAAAGTAGGGAAGTTCTGATACTAATTCGCTAATTTTTTGCCCTCTTAAGGCCATAAGTTCCAAGATTAGAGCAATGCCGACTAGACTGTCACGAGCTGTGTTTATTTTTGGATAAATAACACCTCCGCTACCTTCTCCGCCTATGATAGCATTTGTTTCTATTATTTTATTTACGACGTTTGCTTCGCCTATCTTTGTGTGATGTATTTTTGCACCATATTTTTCTCCTGTCTCTAGAGAAGTGTTTGAAGTAGATAAATTTAAAACGATGTCTGCTCCTTTGGGGGATTGTGCGAGGATGTTTTCTATGCACAAAGACAATGTGTATTCTTCATTTATTATTTCACCTTTTTCATTTACTAAAACGAGTCTGTCTGCGTCGGGGTCCTGAGCGAAACCTATATCTGCTTTTGTTTTTTTCACAAATTCGCTTAGTTGAGTGAGGTTTTCTTTTATTGGTTCTGGTCTGTGAGCGAATTCTCCATTTGTTTCGGCATTTATTTGTAAAACTTCACAACCCAAGCTTTCTAGTAGTTTTTTTGTTATTATGCTTCCTGCACTATTTATCGGATCATGAGCTATTTTGAATTTTTTGTTTTTTATAATTTCTGTATTTATATTCTCAAGTATTTTTTGGATATGTTTTTCTGTGTATGTATTGTTTTCTTTATATAAGGGTAGGGTAGAGTCTGGAATGTATTTTATGTTTTTATTTAGTATCTGCTCTCTATTTGTATTTATTTTATTTATTTCTTCTTGATTTAAAAAGAGACCTTTACTATTTACGAATTTCAAACCGTTGTATTCTTTTGGATTGTGCGATGCAGTGATGATAAGTCCACCTCCAAAAGACCCTTCGTTTACGGCGAGCAAAACAGAC
>CAYLLX010000076.1:0-1941 GCA_964384975.1 uncultured Candidatus Saccharibacteria bacterium | reverse complement strand
GTACAAGACTGTTATAGAGAAAGAAAGAAATCTAGAATACAAAGGCAAATGCGTAGAAGTCGTACCTCATATACCGCTTGAAGTTATTTCTCGTATTAAAAAAGCAGGAGAGGTGAATAATGCAGAAGTTGTGATCATCGAAGTCGGAGGAACAATAGGAGAATATCAAAATATGCTTTTTCTCGAAGCTGCTCGTATGATGAAAATAGAAAACCCTTCGGGTGTTGTTTTTGTTATGGTTTCTTATTTGCCGGCACCTTCAAAAGTAGGCGAGATGAAAACAAAACCTACACAACATGCAGTCAGGCTTCTCAACGGTTCTGGAATACAGCCGGATTTTCTTATCGCTCGAGCGGAGACTGTTTTGGATGAAAAAAGAAAAGAAAAAATATCTATGTTTTGTAATATTGCAAAAGATAGAGTTATTTCTGCTCCTGATGTAAATAGTATTTATGATATACCTCTAAACTTTGAAAAAGAAAAACTCTCCGAGCGACTTTGCTCTATTTTGGATATTGTGTGTAAAAAAAGCGATGAGCTTGCTTGGAAAAAGTGGAAGAGTTTTGCAAATAGTGTGCATAATGTAAAAAAAGAAGTCAGGATTGCTGTTGTTGGTAAATATTTTGAAACAGGGGACTTCGTTCTCTCTGACGCTTATCTTTCAGTTATCGAAGCCCTCAAATATTCTTCTTATAAAGAAAAAGTAAAACCAAAATTAGAATGGTTGAATTCTAGTGATTTTGAAAATCCAAATAAACTAAAAGAGCTTAAAAAATATGATGGAGTTTTGATTCCAGGGGGTTTTGGTTCTAGGGGTATAGAAGGCAAATTGAAAGTTATAGAATACGTTAGGAAAAATAAAATACCGTATTTTGGTTTGTGTTATGGTATGCAATTGGCTGTTATCGAATATACTAGGAATGTTTTAGGATTAAAAGATGCACATACAGGCGAAGTAAATCCAAAATCCAAAAATCTTGTTGTTGATATTATGGCAGAACAGAAATCCCTAATAGAGGAAAATCGTTATGGAGGATCTATGAGGTTGGGGGATTATGTTTCTATTTTAAAGAAAAATACTTTAGCTTATGATGCTTATAAAAAAACAGAGATAGTAGAGAGGCATAGACACAGGTATGAAGTGAACAATGCTTATGTAGAAAGACTTGAAAAAGCAGGACTTGTTTTTTCAGGCAAGGCAAAAGATTATGATTTGATGGAAGTGGTAGAATTGCCTAAAAACAAGCATCCTTTTTTCTTGGCTGTGCAATATCATCCAGAGTTTTTAGCGAGACCTCTTTCTCCTCACCCTTTATTTAGTGCTTTCATAAAAGCCTGCATTAAAAAACAAAAATAGACATTTTTTATTAAATATGTTATAAAATATATAGATAAAAGGATATTTGCTGGGTCCTAAAGATCAGCAAAAATTGTATTTTAAAATTTTTAAAAGGAGGCCCAAAATGGAGGCGCAAATTTTCTCAGGAACGAACGTAAAAGAACTTTCAAGTTTTTTATACCTTCAAAAAAAAATCGAAAACCTTGATGGAGAAAAAAAGAATGAGGTTTCGAAAAAGGGTTTCATGTTTCTCGCAAGAGAAAAAGATGGAAGCCCAGAAGAGTTTTTAGTGATTGGTTTTTGTGGAGAGGATGTTCTTGAATTGAAAATGAAAGGTGAAAAAACTTTTCACTTCAGTTTGTCAAGAGCTTTAATTATGAAAAACAACATGATTAAAGCTCAAAAAGGATTCCCTCCAGAACATGAATGTTCCTTTTCGGGATCCAAGTTGACTGATATTAGTTTGTCAGTCAGGTCTAGTGGAGGTCGGATGTTTGGTGCATTTACTGCAAAAGAATAGTAGTATGCAAATCCGAATAGTTTCTTACCCACCCCTGAAGCAGCTTCGAGAGTGGACCTCCGAAAACACACCTTTTTCTTCC
>CAYLLX010000075.1:0-2159 GCA_964384975.1 uncultured Candidatus Saccharibacteria bacterium | reverse complement strand
ACAGGAGCTATTTTGTTTGCAATAGAAAAAGACAGAGAACTTATAGCTTTTTTGGGAGAAAAATTTCAAAAATACATTGAAAATAAAAGCTTTTTTTTAATTGAAGGGGACGTGTTGGAGTTGAATATTAAAAGTATTCTTATGCGAACCCTTGGTAGGAGCGGCGGCGACGGACAGACCCGCCTGCCATCGCTTTGCTCAGACAGAAGCGGGCAGGGAGAATTTTCAGCAGAAAATTCTCGTGGTGAGCAGAAGAATGCTTTTAATATTCACAGAAACAACATTTTCCAAGATAACTCACAGAAGAATACTTTTAATATTTACAAAAACAACTTACAAACTTACAAAATAATCGCAAATATACCTTATAATATAACGGGTGCAATACTAAAAAAATTCCTAACCGAAGAAAATAGCCCTGAAAGGATGGTTCTTATGGTTCAAAATGAAGTAGCTAAAAGGATTGTTGCCAATAACGAACCCGAAAGCATCCTTTCAATCTCTGTAAAAGCTTACGGAAAACCAAAAATCATCACAAAAGTCCCTGCTAGATACTTTTCCCCAGCTCCAAAGGTGGATTCTGCTGTTATTCTAATAAAAGACATAAATAAAGACCTTTTCAAAGAAAACAAAATATCCGAAGACAAATTCTGGCAAATAGTAAAAACAGGCTTTGCCCACAAAAGAAAAAAACTCTCTTCAAATCTAAAAAATCTTATAAAACTAGATGAAAAATACACAAACTCCAGAGCAGAAGAACTCGAGATCAAAGACTGGATAGAATTAACAAAAAAATATTGTGGTTTTTAAGAAAAATATTGTATAATGGTAGCATGAGAAATAAATTCTTCGTATTACTACTTGTCTTAATAGTCGGTTTTTCTTTCACCTCGACAGCATTCGCTGGTTGGTTTGGTTTTGGAGGTAAAATTATTTCTGTACCTGCTACGGAAATAATAGCAGCTCAATCAGCGGGATATATTTGTCCTCAGGCAATGCTTACTTTTACAATAAAACCTGTTTCAAAAACACCTATAAGTTTCACATTAATAGGTATCAGAAAAGGTTTCCCAATATCTTCAGGGCTTCAAGTTTTAGGATTATATTCTGGAGCAACATCTATATTCTGCCCACATTCAAGCGGTGTTGGATCTACAGTTGTGACGATAACAACTGTACTTATCTACGGAACTTCACGATAAATTTAAATAAAAATGAGAAATTTTGAAACAATAAAAAAATATTTACCAAGTAAAAAATTTATTTTAATAATATTTTTTGTTGCTATCTTGATAGTTGGTTATTCTACAGTCTCTGCTATAACCAAGAAAAATAAAGCTAAAAAAGCTATCCGCCAAGAAACAATAGAAAAATTAACAGGGGTAACAGTCTCAGACCTAGTAGGCAAAGATACAGACGGAGACGGAGTAGTAGATTGGGAAGAGTCTCTTTGGGGAACAGACAAAAATAATCGTTTTACTTTTAATGGCATCATAGACAGTGAGTATATAAATAGAAAGAAAAAAGAAATCAATCCAAATTTTGATACACTAGAAGAAGAAAACCTAACAGAAACAGACAAATTTGCACGTCAATTTTTCAGTTCTTTTCTAGCGTTGAAAGAAGGAGGAGTGGACAATCTTACAATAAACAACTTTGCAAGTTCTGTGGGGCAAAATTTAGTAAATACTGAAATCGTAGATGAATTTAAAAAAGAAGACATCAAAACTAGCTCTTCTTTAAGTATTGAAGAATATTACACAAAAATTCAATCAACCTTTAAAAAATACTCTGATTTAGGACTAGGGGAAGAGATGCAATTACTTGAAAACTCTTTGAATCAATTTTCTGCAACAGGGGCAGAGAGTAGTACTGAAAAAATACAAACAATAGGTATCGCTTATCAAGAGTTTGCAAAAGAAGCAAGTCAAATAACAACACCTGAAATAATCTCAGACACACATCTAAATATAATCAATTCTGCAAATAGAACAGGTATTAGTGTTTTAAGTTTTTCAAAAGTTATCAACGATCCGATACTAGGTGTTACAGGACTTGCTCAATATGAAAAAAATATTGATGATTTTGTAAAAAATGTTACTGATTTAGAAACCTTAATATCATCAAATAATATTTAATTATTTAAAAAGTGTTATAAT
>CAYLLX010000074.1:0-2166 GCA_964384975.1 uncultured Candidatus Saccharibacteria bacterium | reverse complement strand
TTCTCTATCTTTAAAATACCTCCATCGTGCACACTCATAGCAAAATTCAAACTTTGATTATTCTTAAAAATACTATTTTTTATTTCTACTTCTCCTTGCTCAAAAACATCCACAAATGAATCACTCGCATTTTGAAAATCGATATTTTCCAAAAAAGCTTTTCCTGATTGAAAAACCCAAAATCCTATACCTCCGATATTTTCCAAAACAAAATTTTTAATATTTAAAATACTTTCTTGATATATATTAAATACATCACTTGATGTATTTTTCAAAAAACCTGACTCAATACTTAAAGATGAATTTTGAAATACGGAGACACTTCCATTTTCTAATTCCATCTTATCTACATCTAAAGAGCTTTGATTAAAAAGAGTTATAATTTCTGGAACACGCCCATAATCACCGTCTTTTGTATCTATAAAATTATATTCACCAATAGAAACATTACTATTATCAAAAACATACAATCCGACTCCTTCTAATTTATCTATTTCCAAATCTGAATTTAAAATAAACAAATACTCATTGTGTCCTTCTACATAAACTTCACCCAGAGTAGCATTATCCACCTCCAAAAAAGACAACGGTGTATCTGCGTATTTTATCAAAATATTATTTAAAGAAACTTGAGCTTGATCTCCTTGAAAAAATAAACCTTCCCAATCTCCCGCATAAGGAAAATCTCCTTCATAAGTTTCTTCATCGATAGGTATCAGCGGATCTAATGCTGAAGTAAAAATAACAGAATTATTTTCTTCACCTAAAACTTCCAAACCTCCAAAAACAAAAAGCCCGGTGTTGTATTCGAATTTTACAACAACACCGGGCTCTATTGTAAGTTTTGCATCTTCTAAAACAGACACACTACTTTGTATAACATAAGGACTCTCTATCGCGGTCCAAATTGTATCTTCTGCTATCTCGCCCTCAGAGACATACGTCTCTGCTCCGACAAAACTAAAAGACACAACAAAGAGACATAGAACAAAAACCATCAAAAAGACAAAACGACGAAACAATAAATTTATTTTTAAGTTTTTCATGAAATTAATTTGTTAATTTTTTAAAATTCAACAATAACTCGTGAAACACTCCTCCCACCCTTCTACATCTTCTCTGGCAAATCTATCCCGAGGAGGTATAAGCCGTTTTCGATAACTTGTGCAACAGACTTTGTTACTAAAATATTATACGACATTTGCGGATTATTTTCATCAATTATTTTATTTTGTGCATACCAAGCATTAAAAGCTTGTGAAACCTGTAAAAGATAAGTCGCTATATAATGCGGAGACCAAGCTTTGATAGAATTCTCCACAACGTCAGGGAATCTCACGAGCAAAGCTTCCACCTGTGAAACGTCGCTCACACTTTTTTCTATTTTAGAAAAATCAAAATCCTGTGAAACCTTGCCCAACACAGACAAAGCCCTAACTCCCGAGTATTGTATATACGGACCCGAGTCACCTTCAAAAGAGAGAGACGTGTCGGGATCAAAGTCTATATTTTTACCTGCCATGGCTTTAAGTATTGTAAATTTCAAAGCAGAGATAGCTATTTTTTCTTTTGTTTCTTTGTCCAAGTCTTTTGATTTTTCATTTACTGCTTCGAGTAAAACATTTAACAAATCTTCCGCCAAAGGGACACCGCCGAGCCTAGAGGACATCTTCTGCCCCTTAAAGGACATACGTCCGTGAGTCCTGTGCACGCTTTTTCCTACTCTCTCTTTCCAATTTTCATCTATCTTTGAACAAGCGTCCAATACCACTTCATAGTGTGAAGTCTGCTGGTGATCTGTTATTAAAATAGAAAGGTCCGGATTATATCTATCGAATTTCATATCCAAAAGTCCGACGTCTTTTGCTTCGTATGTAGGGTTGCCTTGGCTATTTATAAAAACTGCTGTGTTTATGTTTTTCTTTTCTTCGTCGGGAATATATACGATAGCACCTTCGCTCTCTGTGAAAACTTTTGGAGTATTTTCTAAAATAATTTCTTTACCTCGCACCCCTGATGCACTTTCGTAAATATAGCCATCAAATTTTGAGCCGAGTTTTGCGACTATGTTTTCAAAATACTGCATGTTAAATATTTTACAGTGATTAAAGATATCTAACTCTGGGGAAGGATTATTCGCATACAAATTATCAGCTATTTCTTTTA
>CAYLLX010000073.1:0-2361 GCA_964384975.1 uncultured Candidatus Saccharibacteria bacterium | reverse complement strand
ATATGGCTGAGTTAAATAGAATGGGTGCACAAGTAACCCTAGCCGATCCACACAGAGTCTATATCGAAGGAGGTTCGACTTTCAAACCTGCGCAAGTCGTCTGCCCGCCTGCTCTTCGTCCGTCTATGGTTATCATGATCGCGATGCTTGGAGCAAAAGGTACTTCTATTTTAAGAAATGTGTATATGATAAAAAGAGGTTATGAAGAAATCGTAAACAGACTAAACTCTATCGGAGCAAAAATAAAAGTCTTAGAATAATGAAAAATAAAGTTATAGTAATACTCGGGCAAACAGCAACAGGCAAAAGTGACCTCGCTGTAGAAATAAGCAAAACTTTAAACGGAGAAATTATCTCCGCTGATTCGAGGCAAGTTTATCGAGGGCTTGATCTCGGTTCTGGAAAAATAACTGAAAAAGAAAAACGAGGCGTAGTGCATCACATGCTCGACGTCGCGAGTCCAAAAATAAAATACAATGTAGTAAAATATAAAAAAGAAGTTGATAAAAAAATAAAAGAAATAATAGCAAAAAATAAAATCCCGATAATCTGCGGAGGTACGGGGTTTTATATCGATGCCATTACAAAAAACATAATCTTGCCGGAAGTAAAACCGGACCTAAAACTTCGCAAAGAATTGCAAAATAAAACAGCAGAAGACCTTTTTAAAATGCTTCAAAAACTCGACAAAAAAAGAGCTTCAAATATAGACAATAAAAACAAAGTCCGCTTGATAAGGGCTATCGAGATAATAAAAACTTTAGGCAAAGTTCCAAAAATAAAAACAAAAAAAATAAAATACGATTTTGTAAAAATAGGACTTTTTGCTCCGAGTGAAATACTACAAGAAAAGATAAATATAAGACTTCAAAAAAGGATCAAAAAAGGGATGATCAAAGAAGTGCAAGATTTGCACGAAAAAGAAAAGATAAGTTTCAAAAGACTCGAAGAGCTCGGACTCGAATACAGGCACGTAGCATTGTATCTACAAAATAAAATAAATAAAAAAGAGATGGTTGAAAACCTCGAAAAAGAAATCTTGCAATATGCAAAAAGACAGATGACTTGGTTTAAAAGAGATCAAGATATAATTTGGATTGATGTATCCAA
Source organism: uncultured Candidatus Saccharibacteria bacterium (assembly GCA_964384975.1). Lineage (GTDB taxonomy): Bacteria > Patescibacteriota > Minisyncoccia > Phycocordibacterales > UBA9973 > UBA9973. Next base: position 1,251 of record CAYLLX010000073.1, on the reverse strand, counting down.
AGATCAAGATCTGAAAATAAATAATGATAGTTTTTCTTTAGAAATTAAGTTAAAATAAAAACATGAATACAAACAATGACATTTACCAAAAAGCATTAGAACTACATGAGAAAAATCAAGGCAAATTAGAAACAAATAGCAAAGTCAAACTTGATTCAAAAGAAATCCTTTCTGAAGCTTATAGTCCAGGGGTGGCAGAAGTCTCTAAACAAATAGCAGAAAACCCCCTATTGGCCTCAAAATACACCCTAAAAGGCAATACTGTCGCAATAATAAGTGACGGGTCGGCAATACTTGGTTTGGGCAATCTGGGGGCTTTGGCTGCCATACCTGTGATGGAGGGCAAGGCTTGCATATTGAAAGAATTCGCGGGAGTAAATGCATTCCCTATTTGTCTCGAAACTCAAGACACCGAAGAGATCATACAAACTATAAAAAACATAGCTCCAGTTTTCGGAGCGATAAATCTAGAAGACTTTTCAGCTCCAAAGTGTTTTGAAATAGAAGAGAGACTACGCAAAGAGCTCTCTATCCCCGTGATGCATGACGATCAATGGGGCGCAGCGACGGCGACTCTTGCAGGGTTGATCAATGCTTTGAAATTGGCAGAAAAAGATAAAAATGCTCGTATCGTCCTAAGCGGCATCGGATCTGCGGGAGTAGCGACAGCGAGACTTTTGATAAATTATGGTTTTAAAAATATTATTTATGTTGATAGTAAAGGCATCATAAATACAAAAAGAGAAGATTTAAATAAAGAGAAAAAAGAATTACTCGAAAAAAGTACGATACAAGATACTGAGCGCGGATTAGCAGAAGATATCAAAGAAGCAGATGTATTTATAGGGCTTTATTTGGGCGGGCTTTTGAGTAAAGATATGGTAAAAAGCATGAACTCAAAACCGATAATTTTTGCTTTAGCAAATCCGTATCCCGAGATAATGCCTGAAGACGCTTTTGAAGCAGGGGCTTTTATCGTAGGGACTGGTAGAAGTGATTATCCAAATCAAATAAACAATTCCCTAGTCTTCCCAGGGGCTTTCAAGGGCATCCTAGAAGCAAATATACCTCAATTCAAAACAGAGATGTTTCTAGCTATCGCAGAAGCCTTGGCAAATATGGTCACCGACCTCTCTCCCGAAAAAATCTTACCTTCGATGTTTGATAAAAAAGTAGTGGAAATAGTAGCCGAGACAGTGAAGGGGTTTAGATAAAAAAGAGTGACTGTCGTCCAATAAATTATTCCGGGTA
>CAYLLX010000072.1:0-2582 GCA_964384975.1 uncultured Candidatus Saccharibacteria bacterium | reverse complement strand
GATGCGGGCTGGCACTTTAGTTTTCAAGGAGGAGCAGAGAGAGTAAAAACAAAAATAGAATCTTATAGTCATCAAGAAATAAATAACGAAGAAAACAAATCAAAGATAGCAGAAAAATTAAAAAATCAAAAAGACATACGAGGCAAAGGAGTCAGGATGTGGAAAGATGAAAAAGATTTACCAAAATATTTAGTCGATAATAAAGAAAAATTTAAAAACTTATTCAAATAAAATATATGAACAGAATACAAATAATAAATAGTTTAATAGAAAAAAATAATTATAAAACATATCTTGAAATAGGCGTAAACACCCCAGCCCAACCAGGCTACAGTCACAACAGCATAAAAATAGAAACCAAGCACGGAGTAGATCCAAACGTAGATACTACTTTCAAAATGCCTTCAGATGATTTCTTTGCACAAAATACAAATACTTATGACATATTTTTCGTCGATGGACTTCATATTTTTGAACAAGCTTACAAAGACATAGTAAACAGTTTAAGATTCTTAAATGAAGGCGGTACTATCGTAGTGCATGACTGTCACCCAACAAAAGAAATAACTCAAAGACCAATACGTGCTTCAAGCGTTTGGCACGGAGACGTATGGAAAGCTATACTTAAATTAAGAATGGAGAATCCAGATATTACTATATATACGATAAATGCCGACGAAGGTTGTGCAATAATCCAAAAAGGAAAACAAGAATTATTCAAAACTGACAAACAAGAAGCCGAGATTTACACTTATGATTTCTTCAAAAAGAACAAAAAAGATATCTTAAATCTAATCAGCGTAAAAGAATTCAAACAAAAAATAGGACTACCTCTGACTTGGTTTGAAAAAATATTTTAAATATTAGCCTTTATAAAAATACAGAATAACCTTCTGTATTTTTTTTGGTATTTTTAAATAAATACCATACAAAGCATAACGCGAAAAACTTACAAAATAAGCTAAAAAATAATTCGGATAATTTTTTTTATGTTTTTTTATTAAATTAAAAGACTTTGAAAATTGCTCTTTTCTGTTTTTTAAACTAATCCCCCCTTTTCGCACTAGATACCTGACTCCAAAAATAGGCAGATTATGCAACTCTCCCAAAAGCCCCAAACGCAACCAAAAATCATAATCCTCTACGTGCCTGACATCCTGCCCTTCTCCGTACAACCCTGCCTCCAATGCTTTTGTTTTTATAAAAACAACACTCGAGTGTATAAAATTATTTTTTAGCAACATACTACCTCTTATGTTCTTATCATTTTCTTTATTTAAATATCTCACAATCTCCACACCCTCTTCATCAAAAAACACACCCCCCGTACCTACAAGGACGCATTTTTGATTATTGTCCAAATACTCTACCTGTTTCTCGAGCTTTCTTATATCGATCCACTCATCATCGTCATCAATACGAGCTATATACTCCCCATTTGCAAGAGAGATACCCTTATTTAGAGTTTTCTGTAATCCTAGATTATTCTCGTTTTTTATATATTTTATTCTATCGTCGGTAAAACTTGCGACCACTTCGTCGGTATTATCTGTAGATCCGTCATTGATAAGCAAAAGCTCCCAGTCATAAAAAGACTGATTTAAAAGACTCTGGATAGAATTCTTTATCCAAAGAGCTCCGTTATAGGTTGGTAAAATTATACTTACTTTGGTCATATTATTTAAAAAAACTTCTAATACTCCCCTGATACTTATTTGGAATAAAATTAAAAACAAAAGTTCTAAACATTTTTAAATTAAAAACAAATTCTTCTATCAAAGTAAATCTTTTTCTTTTTAATTCTAAAATAAAACCCTCATTTTTCAAAAATCCAACTGCCTTATTCCTCCACTTGCCTTTTATTACAGAGTTTAAAGTTTTTATCTCCCTCTGATAACTTACAAAAAACTTATCATATTTGTCAGATCTTTTTGAGCCCTCTAATTCAAATTCCCATGCATTCTTACTCTCGAGCAATACATCCAACAAAACACTCTTCTTCCAAAGAGACATAACAGTCGAAGTCCTATACAAAGACCCTTTTTCCAGAGTACCAAAAAATTCATTGTATTTTTTACTCGCATGCGGCCTACCCTGCAAACACAAATAATTCAAATCTTCTTGCAAAAATATATCAAACATACTTTCGACTCTTTCAGAATCCACCTTTTGAACTAAAAACAAATCATCAATCCAAAGAAAAATATTTTCTTCTTTTGCAAAAATCAAAGCTTTCTTTAGATTAGATTGCCAGCTTATGTCTTCACCGACATTTACCACTTCTACATTTTCAAATTCAGGTTTTAGATTATTGGTAAGTAAATATATCTTATAAGGACAATCCGGCCAATATTTCGCCAAGCAGAAAAAAAACGGCTCCCACATATCCGAATATTTATCACAAGACGGTATTAATATAGCTATTTTTTCTTGCATCTTATTTATATTTTATCATTAAACTTTTTGTATTTTCTAGCAAAGACAAATAGTCTGGTCTTTTTGGAGCGTGGTCTAATGCTTTTTGTATATAAAAACCTGCTCTTTCAAAGAACCTGTTGTCTTTGTCTTTTTTGCCTCGTACA
>CAYLLX010000071.1:2313-2631 GCA_964384975.1 uncultured Candidatus Saccharibacteria bacterium | reverse complement strand
ATGGAACAAAACAAAGACGCAGACAAAGAAAGAGCAATGATACACGTTCATACAGTGCTCACAAATGAAAAAATATTCCAAATGTTAGAGAATCAATAAATTAGAAATAAAAAAACGCCAAGCACTCGCCTGGCGTTTTTTTGCTGTAAAATAAATACAGCAAAAATTATTCTTTTTCTTCCTGCATCTGCTTCTCATAGAGAGCAAATACGAAATCATTAAACGCTCTTTTTAAAGATCCAGCATTCATCTGGTATCTAAAAGAAGAGCTTTGGTTTCCTGACCTTACTACAATTATTTCAGGAAAAGTTTCCCTGA
>CAYLLX010000071.1:0-2303 GCA_964384975.1 uncultured Candidatus Saccharibacteria bacterium | reverse complement strand
TCTCCCGACAGAATATTATATAAAGTATTTTCGATTATTTCAGGAAAAGTTTCCCTGATCATTGTGTAAAGGGTACGATATCCAGCCAAACGAGGAATTGAATGATTCATCGGGCCGAGTATTATACCAATCGTGTGATTTCCCAACACATCAACATTAAAATCTCTTTTAATGTTTTTATAATCTGAGAAAATCTCAAGATTTTTCTCAGGAATACCTACAGCATCACCAAGAGCCAAAACCTGTTCATGAGGAACATTCGATGCTCCCACAAGATATAAAATGTCTCTAGGATTTTGCTCAAAATACATTTTAACAGTACTAAGGATAGATTCTTGAAGTTCTTTTTCAAACTCCTTAAAATCTATCTTTCTGCCCCGCAAAATTTTATTTATATCGGCTATAGTCAACTTTGGGTCAACAGCCCCTTCGAAAATAGCTTTACGCAGGAGGTTAATTCTCAAATTCACCTCCTGTCTTTCCTCAAATGAAAAACTAACCATACAAAACCTCCTTTCTAAGTTACAAACCTCAACAAATACTATATTATTTCACCATATTTTGCAAGTTTTGCAATATAACGAGACAAAAAACAAAAGAATGCTTGCAAAATTTTGCACAAAAGATAGAATTAAAATACTTTAACAATTAATTTTTAAAAAACATGCTAATACCTACAGTTATAGAAAAATCACAATTTGGAGAAAGAGCTTATGATATATACTCTCGTCTTTTGAGAGATAGGATAATCTTTTTAGGAGGGCCGATAGACGACCACAGTGCGAACCTTATAATAGCTCAGCTTTTATTCCTAGAATCCGAAGATCCTAAAAAAGACATCTTTTTATACATAAACTCTCCGGGAGGATCTGTTACTTCAACACTTGCGATAGTAGACACAATGAATCATATCCGTCCTGACGTAGCTACTTTTTGTGTTGGTATTGCAGCTTCTGGAGGAGCAATAGTTCTCTCTGCTGGTAAAAAAGGGAAAAGACACATATTACCAAATGCAGAAGTTATGATTCATCAACCCCTAGGCGGAGCAGAAGGACAAGCAACAGATATAGCAATATCAGCAAAACACATACTAAAAACGAAAGAAAACTTAAATAAAATGCTTGCAAAAAATACAGGCAGGAACATAACTCAAATAGAAAAGGACGTAGAAAGAGATTTTTTCATGGATGCAGAAGAAGCTAAAAAATACGGCATAATAGATGAAATAGTCACGAAATCAAAAAAAGAGATAAAATAGACATCTCAAAGCTTATTTGGTATAGTTAAAATGTGGAATTTAACAATTTATTTAAAATGAGCTTATAAGAATGTTACATATGTTTAACTTTACAATTCAATTTTCTGGAAAAAGTCAAAAAAACTATAAAAATGTTATGTTTTTATAAGCTTATATAAGCTTATGAGTATATTAAAAATAATTTTATTCGGAGCAATGTCGCTCCTTTTGGGCGTGGGTGTCGGATATTATCTACGTCTAATAATCGCTTTAGGTAAAAAGAGGTCTATCGAGATAGATATAAAAGACATGATGGTTTCTGCAAAAGAAGAAGCCCAAAGAATAACAGATGAGGCTAAAGTAAAATCCGAAAAAACATTAGCTGAATTAAAAGAGGAAGAAAAGAAAAAAGAACAAGAGTTCAAGGAAACAGAAAAAAGATTAATCAAAAAAGATGAACTTTTAGATGCTAGACAAGTCGAAATAGACAAAGAAGTAGAAAGCATTAAAACAAAAATAGAAGAAATTAAAAAAATACAAGAAAAAGTATTAAATGCAGAAGAACAAAAAAGAATAGAACTCGAGAAAGTAGCTAAGCTTTCCCAAGAAGAAGCAGTAGAGGTTTTAATGAAAGATATTCAAGTAAAATACGAGGAAGACCTTATGGTCCGTATTCAAAAACTTGAAAATCAAAATTCAGAAAAACTAGAAAGAAGAGCCAAAGATATCCTAGCTACTTCTATACAAAGACTTGCTTCTAGTACAGCTTCCGAGCTCATGACTACAATAGTATCTATTCCAAATAATGAAATAAAAGGTAAAATTATAGGAAAAGAAGGTAGAAACATAAGAGCTTTCGAGAGAGCTGCAGGAGTAGAGCTTATAGTAGATGACACTCCGGGCACATTGGTTATCTCTTCTTTTGACCCAGTACGTAGACAAGTTGCTCGTGTAGCATTAGAAAACTTAATACTCGACGGACGTATCCAACCAGCAAAAATAGAAGAACTCGTAGATAAAGCAAAAGAAGAAATCAATAAAATAATTAAAGAAAAAGGAGAACAAG
>CAYLLX010000070.1:0-2644 GCA_964384975.1 uncultured Candidatus Saccharibacteria bacterium | reverse complement strand
AAATTTAAATTTAAATAGTTTTTTAATCCTATCTATCGCAATATTTTCTACTTGATAAGTGTATTCTTGTCCGCCGTAATATCTGCGTCCTGGATAACCTTCGGAATATTTATTTGTAAAAACAGAAGCATTAGCAATCAAAACATCTTCTGAAACATAGTTCTCAGAGGGGATTAATTCCAAACCTTCTTTTTGTCTTAATGCTTCTAGTTTGATTAATTTTTCTATAGTTTTATCTTTCATTTTTTAATTTTATCACTTTTTATATTATTTGTGAAATTTGAATTTTAGATTCTCTCCGTCACTTTTTATAACAATACTACCTAGCATATCAGTCCTCAACGTCTCTACCCCTTTCTCTTCCAAAAGAGACAAAACGTCGGGATGTGGATGCCCGTAATTATTTTTTAGACCCACAGAAACAAGAGCATACTCAGGATCTACTTTTTCCAAGAAAAAATCTCTCGTCGAACCCCGAGACCCATGATGCCCTACTTTCAGGAAATCACTTTTTATATCTACTCCCTTGTCTACCAAAATCTTTTCTGTATAAGCACCGATATCCCCCGTGAGCAAAAACTCATGCTCTCCATAAACAAGTCGTGCAACCATTGACCCTTCGTTCGTATCCCAAAATGTCACGTCTCGATCAGGGAAAATAATTTCTATATATGCTCCACCCCCGATATGAAGCTTCATATTTGCATCTAGATTTAAAGACGTAATTTTATTTTTCTCTACTTCTTTTTTTAAATTAGAATAAAGCAAAGAATCCCCTAAAACTCCCGACTCAAAAAAATATTTTATTTTATAATTCTTTACAAGATAATCAAAACCTCCGACATGGTCAGCATCTGGATGCGTAGCAAATAAAGCATCTATATTTTTATCATAAAAAGGCAAGGCATTTTTTATTTTAGAATTTATTTTCCCTGGTGGGCCTCCGTCGAAGAATAACTGTACCCCTGTTGGTGATTCGATAAAAATAGCGTCACCTTGCCCAATATCTAAAATAGCAAAAGTGAGGGTCCTTCTATTTTCTCGAAAATCTAAATAATATACAAAAATACAAGTTGTGAGCAAAAACAGAAAAACAAAAAATAAACTATATTTTTTGATACTCTCTATCATGCTATAATAATAACATGCAAAAATTTACACCAAAAGAATTCAACATTAAAAATTTAAAAGACATATCAGATAAAAATATCGAAGAGCACTTAAAACTTTATACAGGATACGTCAAAAATGCAAACCTTATACTAGAACAAATAAAAAAACTCGGAGAAGAGGGGGACGCTTCTTATGAAATAGCAGAACTACAAAGAAGATTTGCTTTTGAATTTTGTGGTATGAGAAATCACGAATATTATTTCTCTTCTCTCGAAGGTGGTAATCAAAATATTTCAGAAGATTCTAAACTAAAGAAAATGATCGAAGAAGAGTGGGGTTCTTTTGATAAATGGCTAGAGTATTTTAAAAATATGGCTATGACTCGCGGTGTTGGATGGGCTATGCTTTATTATGACAAACAAACTGGCAATCTTTTAAATCAATGGGTGGATGAGCAACATCTAGGAAATCTTATTTCTACCACTCCGATACTCTGCCTCGACATGTGGGAGCATGCATATGTTTATGATTATCCTACAAGTGAAAAGAAAAAATACATAGAAGCATTTTTTGAAAATCTAAACTGGAATAAAATAGAGGAGAATTTAGACAAATAAAAAAATTTTTTTATTTATTTTTAAGGTAAAAATACAAGAATAAAATATAGAAAGAAAGCATAACAAAAAAGTTCATATCAGGTATAGTCAAAGAAGCCAAACGAAATTTTGAAAATATCTCTATAATCCAAAGCTCATAATGCAGTAGTATATAAGCGATAAATCCACTCGGCAAAGCGAGTATTTTCCAAAAAAGGCCTACAAAGCCGGTAAAAAATCCTAAAACCATAGTGATAGGTATAAAAGGCAATATTAAAATATTTGCAGGCAAAGATACCAAAGATAAATTCCCCATTTTATAAATCACAAAAGGTAAAACAAAAATATAAGCTGAAAAAGTCACAGACACCACGTCTCTCAATCCAAATCTTTCCGGCACCCAGAGAAAATATTTATTCATTATCGGAGCAATATAAATAACAGCCACAGTCGCAATAAAAGAAAGTTGAAAAGAAACATCATACACCAAAACATACGGATTGAACAAAACCATCAAAAGCCCAGCTAAAACAAGAGCCCTACCTACTTGATAATCTTTGCCGTACGCACGCGCAACCAAAGCAAGCACAGCCATAATTCCCGCTCTCACAGCAGTCGCCTGCAATCCAGACATAACAACAAACAAAACAATACCTAAAACTCCCAAATAAAAAGCAAAAACACTCGGCAAGAATTTAAAAAAATCAATAATCCACTCCGCAACAATAGTCACATTGTATCCCGACAAAGCTATAATATGTATAGTACCTGTATCTATAAATTCCTGCCTCATCGCTTCACCAAAAGAAGCTCTCTCTCCTAAAATAAGTCCACCCAAAAGTAGATTCTCTGGAGAAGGGACTGCGTATTCTATGCGACTTAAAAATAAATTTTTAAATTTAAAAAGTTTTTCTTTTATTATCGAAGCCTCCGAA
>CAYLLX010000069.1:0-2678 GCA_964384975.1 uncultured Candidatus Saccharibacteria bacterium | reverse complement strand
ACGAATATCTTCCCGAGTAGTTTCTTCTCTTTTCTTGTATCCTATTATCTCATCTTGTTCATTTACGATTGGAATTTTCATAATTTTATTTACTAAAAGTTATTGTTAAATCAGTTTCCAACGCTTTTGCGAGTTTTTGTAAAAACTTTAAACTCGGATTATAAGTACCGGATTCAAGGCGAGACACAGCAGACTGCCCTGTGCCCAATCTCTTTGCGAGCATTTTTTGTGAAATGTTTTTATTTATACGGGCATTGATAATAGCTTCAATCAAAGCGTATTCAGGAGCCAGATTATTATAGGCTTTAACAAATTCAGGATTTTTCATCAATTCTTTATGTAAATCTCTAAAATCAACTGGATCGTAAACACCAACTTCATCTTTTGTAAAAGTTTCTTTTTTTGTTTTTGTTTTTTTAATAACTTTTTTCATATATATATGATATCACATATATGTAATATTAGTCAATAAGTTTCATTCTTTGTAGTGCTAAATTTATTTCTTTTTTAGGTATCTTAAAACTTTTCTTTTTAAAGATATGTAAAATCCATGCTTTATTATTTTTAAAAATGTATAAAATTCTAATATTTACAGAATTCATTATCCTAAGTTCAAATATTTTATGACCAATAGGTTTAGAAAGTGGTAATCCAAGCTCATTACCATAAATAGAAAGTTTATTTACCGCATGTAAAATATTAGCTTGACTCGTTGAGTCTAGATTATTAATAAACTTTATTAAACTATCGTTGATATAAAAAACTTGAATTGAAACCATTTTATTATTTCAAAACCTTTTCTACCTCTAACAAAACTTTTTGATGTATTTCTTCCCTGCTCATTATTTGTCCCTTTTTTGAGCATTCTATTTTTACAAAGTTTTTTAAAATCTTTGGCAACCAAAGAGCACTCTTGCGAGAATTTTCTAAAAAATTAACATCGTTCTCGTGTACATCTTTATTTTTCTTTAAATACTCTCTTTTCATTTTTCCATTTCTCTCTTCCATCAGCTTCAAGCTTATAGATATCGGCAAAGATAAATACAAGGTCAGGTCGGGTCTCGGAATCTTGAAAACTTCATATTCCATCTGATCTAGCCATTTTATAAATTCTGCTCTTTTTTTAGGAGAAGATATCTTACCGCCTTGGTGTATCTGATTCGCAGAAACGTACCTATTTGCAACAACCACCTTGCCCTGCTCTAGCCACTTTTCAACTTTCTCTTTGCTCTCCCATCTATCCGCTGCATAAAGAACCGAGGCTATTTTAGGATGAGTATTTAAAAAATTATAATATTGTTCACTTAAACAGTGTCCGATAAATTTACCAAAAAAATTCTCATAGTATTCCGGGAAATCCAACATCTCGACTTTTTTACCTTCTTTTTTTAAACGCTCAATAAGCAAAGCGACTTGTGTCGCCTTGCCTGACCCATCCGTCCCGTCTATAACGATAAGTTTGCCTTTTTTCTTTTTCATAAATTTTTACACAAAACTCCTCGGTACTGGGAATTTTTTTGCTAAAGTTTTTACTTTTTTGTGTATTGTTTCTTTTGTTTTTTTGTCGTCTTTATTTTTGAGAGTTTCGATTATCAGCTCTGCAACAAGAGCGCATTCTTTTTCTCCAAAACCTCTCGTAGTTATCGCCGGAGTTCCAAATCTAATACCAGACGGATCGAGGGGCTTGCGAGTATCATTTGCGATAGAGTTCATATTTAAGGTGATACCGACTTCGTCGAGCACAGTTTGTGCCTCTTTACCTGTCACTCCTAAAGAACCAAACACGTCTGCGAGGATCAGGTGATTATCAGTTCCTCCTCCGATCATTCTTATTTTATTTTTCTTGAAAACTTTCTCCATGGCTTTCGCATTTTTGAGAACTTGTTTTGCGTATTTTTTAAATGCCGGAGTTAAAGCTTCTCCAAAAGCGACAGCTTTGGCTGTGATTGTGTGCATGTGTGGACCTCCTTGAGTTCCAGGAAAAATAGCCTTGTCTATCTTTTTAGCTATTTCTTCACTCTCACGAGTAAGTATTATCCCTCCTCTAGGACCTCGCAAAGTTTTATGAGTAGTAGAAGTTATAACATCAAAACCATCAGCGAAAGGATTACGGAGTGCTCCCCCTGCGATGAGTCCTGCTATATGCGCCATATCTGCGACTGTTATCGCTCCGACTTCTCGAGCAATTTCAACAAACTTTTTATAATCTAGACTTCTAGGATAAGCAGAAAAGCCAGCGAGTATTATTTTTGGTTTTTCTTTTTTTGCTACCTTGCGAAGCTCTTCGTAGTCTATCTCTCCTGTTTCTGGATTTTTCATTTTATAAGTGACAAAGTTGTAAATCTTTGCAGGTAGTGTCATCGGGTGCCCGTGAGTTAAATGCCCTCCATGAGAGAGATCCATACCGAGCACAGTATCCCCCGGAGAAAGCAAAGCAGAATACACAGCGAGGTTTGCTTGTGCGCCTGAGTGAGGTTGTACATTTGCAAATTTACATTTGAAAAGTTTTTTAATCCTATCTATCGCAATATTTTCGACTTTATCAGTGTATTCTTGTCCGCCGTAGTATCTACGTCCTGGATAACCTTCAGAATATTTATTCGTAAAAACAGAAGCGTTTGCAGTCAAAACATCTTCTGAAACATAGTTCTCAGAGGGGATTAATTCCAAACCTTCTT
>CAYLLX010000068.1:0-2780 GCA_964384975.1 uncultured Candidatus Saccharibacteria bacterium | reverse complement strand
TCTGTTACGTTTTCTGTTTTATTTGCAAGAAGCAATTCATTGACTACATTAATAGCTCGGTCATTTCCGTCTGAAGCTTTTCTTAAGAGTCCTTCTTGTTCGTTGTTTAATTTACCCAAGTCTCCATCTAGAAACATTTTGATAATCCACTTGAGTGCAGATAGGGCAGTGCGTATTTGGTGCGCGCTAATAGATACGAGGTCTGACTTGATAGAATTCATTTCTTTCAAACGGGTATTTTCTTCTTTTAGATTTTTTATTTCTTCTTCGTTATTCATATTATTTTTTATCGCACATATTGCAAAGACCAAAAAGATCAAAAGAATGATGTGTTATTTTTTTAAAATTTTTATTTTTTTTGAGTATTTTCTCTATTGTTTCTTTTGCGATGCATCCGGTGAAGTCTTCTGTTTTTTTACATTTTAGGCAAACGATATGATGATGATCGTCTTTGTGATCTACCATTTCGTATTGAGCTTCTCTTGTACCTATTTCGACTTTTCGAATGATTCCTTTTTCAGCAAAACTTTCGAGGGTTCTGTATACAGTTACTTTGTCTATATCTTTATTACAAAGTTTTTCTATTATCTTTTTTGCATTGTAGGGTTTTTTACTAGATAGGAGTAAATCTAAAAGCAAAAAACGGTTTTCAGTATTTTTGAAACCATGCTCTTTTAAAATATGCTCAATTTTTTCTTTATTTTTCACCTCTATATAATAAACCTATTAGAGAAAAAAGACAATTATTTATTTATATTTTTATACAAAAACACAAAAAGAAATATCGCAAGCATTAAGAGTACTATTGTTCCTCCTGTAGCTGTGTTTAGATAAAATGAAAGTATGATACCAAAAATTACAGAAAAAATAGAAAAAAGCTCTGCAAAAATGATCGTTTGAGTAAAATTTTTCTTTAACTGTAGGGCTGTGACTGTCGGTATGACGATAAGGGAGGCGATAAGTAAAACCCCGACTATGGGTATCGATATAGATATGGTCAAAGCACTTAAAACTATAAGCATTTGATTTAATCTTTTTACTTTTATTCCGCTAGTTTTTGCTACTTCTTCGTCGAAAGTAGAAAATACTAAAGCTTTATAATTTAGATAAATCATTATAAATATAAATACTCCTAAAATAGCAATTATAAAAATATCATTTTGTGTTATGGTGAGAATGCTTCCAAAAAGATAATTGAAAAGATTTGCATTTATGTTTTTACCTAGACCAAGCAATACGATAGCCAAAGCAAGACTCCCTGATAGAAAGATAGAAAGAGCGGATTCACCATAAACTTTTTTAGAACTACGGAGTTTTTCTATACCCAAAGAAGCGAGCACTGTAGTTGCTAGGGCTGTAAATATCGGATTTATTTTAAGTAGTAGTCCTACTGCAATACCAGCGAGTGATACGTGAGAGAGGGTGTCCGCTATGAGAGAATATCTTTTGAGGACTAAAAAGATACCGATAAGAGGTGCAATAATAGCGATAATAATACCTGCTTGAAAAGCTCGTAAAATAAAAGCGTATTGCAGAAATTCTAATTGTAATATTTCGGTAAGCATTTTAATGTTCGTGATGATGCGTTATTATTTTAACATTTTCTCCCATAAAGTTTTTTGTTTTACTTTGTAGTATAAAATCTTCGGGTGTTGTGTGGCAGACTAGGTTTTTATTGATACAAACTACATGCATAACCTCTTCTGTTATTTTGTTTATATCGTGAGATATTAGGATTATCGTTTTATTTTCTTTTTGATTTAAATTTTTCAATAATTCAAAAAATTCATTTTGACTTTTTTGATCTATACCTGTGGTTGGTTCGTCTAAAAATATCACTTCAGGGTCGTTGATCAAAGCACGAGCAATAAAAACTCTTTGTTGCTGTCCGCCGGATAGCTCGGCTATGTTTTTATCTTTTAAGTTAAAGATAGAGACTTTTTCTAAAACTTCTTTTATTTTTTCTTTTACAGATATTTTATTTTTCTTAAAATATTTTTCATTGATACTCATTTCGATAATATCATACACAGTAGCAGGGAAGTAGCTATCAAAAAGTATCGCTTTTTGAGGAATATAAGCGATACGTCTGTATTCGCTGAATTTGTTGATATTTACTCCAAAGATTTTTATTTCGCCAGTTTTTTGTTTCAATAAGCCAAGAATTATTTTAAGCAAAGTACTTTTGCCTGATCCATTCGGCCCGATAATACCTACATAGTCGCCTTTATGTATTTCTAAATTGATATTTTCTAAAACATTAATTTTGCCATCATAGCTAAAATTAACATTTTTTATTTCTATTATGTTTTTATTGTGGTCTATGTTTTGCATTCTAGGGCTATTGTAATATTTTTTAGATTATTTTGCATCTCTGTAAAATAATTTTTACCCATTTTTATTTCCTCGGGTCTTAATCCTTCTAGAGGGTTGAGAGTTAAAGTCTTTATGTTGTTTTCTTTTGCAAGCATTTCAGCTATTTTTGGATTGCTTAAAGTTTCTAGGAAAACATAAGATAGATTTTTGTCTTTTATTGTTTTTGATAATTCTGTTATCTTTTTTAGAGTTGGTTCTTCTTCTGCTGTTAAGCCTTTTATAGGTAATTGTTTGAAATTATATTCATGAGCAAGATATCCAAAAGCAGCATGAGCTGTGACTATTGTATCTTTTTCACAAATTGCTAATTTGTTTTTATATTCTGTGTCTAGATTTGTTAAATTATTCTTTAGTTTTTCAAAATTTTCTTGATAGAAATTTGTATTTTCGGGATCTATTTCAGT
>CAYLLX010000067.1:0-2907 GCA_964384975.1 uncultured Candidatus Saccharibacteria bacterium | reverse complement strand
CTGGTAAAAGAGCAGAAGTAGAAGACAAGATTTATCCGGGATATGTTTTGGTGGATATGATAGTGACTGATGATTCTTGGTATGTTGTTCGTAATACTCCTCGAGTTACTGGATTCGTGGGTGCGGGGGTTAATCCTGTTCCTTTGAAAAAAGAAGAAGTAGATTTCTTGTTTAAGAGAATGGATACAAATACAGCGAAGCACAATATTGATTTAGAGATAGGGGAGATGGTTTTGATTAACGACGGTCCATTTAAAGATTTGGAAGGTAAGGTGGATTCTACAGATCAGGACAGGGGAAAAGTAAAAGTTTTGGTTTCTATGTTCGGACGTGAGACACCTGTGGAACTGGATTTCCTTCAAGTAAAAAAACTTTAATAGACAAATAAGTAAAAATAGTATAGATTAAAAACATTAATTATAAAAAACTGCAATGGCAAAGAATATAACAAAAAAAATAAAACTTCAGATTGTTGGTGGAAAGGCTAATCCTGCTCCTCCTTTAGGTCCTGCTTTGGGTCAAGCTGGTATAAATATCAGTGATTTCGTTACCAAATTTAACGCTGCTACTTCTTCTATGATGGGAGAAAAGCTCGGTGTGCAAGTTTTGGTTTACGATGATAGATCTTATGACTTTATAGTAAAAACTTCTCCTGCAACAGATCTTATATTGAAAGCTGCTGGAGTTTCTAAAGGTTCTGGTAAGAATGCAGTTTCAAAAGTTGGAAAAATAACTCGTGCTCAAGCTTTAGAGATAGGCAAGAAAAAAGGTTCTGACTTAAATGCAAAAGACGACGAAGGTTTGATAAAAATAATCGCTGGCTCCGCCCGCTCTATGGGTATAGAAGTTAAGGATTAATACAAACAATACAAAAAGAAACTCCTTTAAATAGGAGTTTCTTTTTGTATTGGTGTGTGATAGTATGATTTTAGATTTCATTTAAACAGTATAAATATGAAAAAGATTGTTGCTTTTGACATGGATGATGTATGTTTTGATTGGGCGGGTAAGCTTATGAAGCTAGCTCAACAAGAAATACCTGATATGGATTTTTTCCATAGAGACAAACAAAGTCACTGGAATTTTTCCAGTAATTACCCAGAGGCTATTAGGCGTCAAATAGACGAAATATGGCACCGACCGGGGTTCTATAGAGACTTAGAGATAATCCCAGGGGCAAAAGAAGCTTATCGTTTTTTGATTGAAAATGATTTCAAAGTTTTCTTTGTTTCTTCTCCGAATGGAGGGATAGATGCAGAAAAATTCGAATCCTTAGAAGAGCATTTTGGTTTAGATGCTACGAGGGGTTTGGTTTTGACTTATGATAAGACCCTGATCAGGTGTGATTACCTAATCGATGATAAGCCTCAGATACTGGGGTCTCATCAGCCAGTATTCAAACACTATGTGTTTGATAGAAATTATCCTTATAATGCACATTTGCCTGAAGAGGTAAAAGTGAATTGGGAAAATTTTAAGAAAATTTTTTAAAAAAAATGGCCCTGCTTTAAGTGGGGCTATTTTATTGGATTTTTAAATTTATAAGTAGTATATTTATAATATGAAAACAAAAGTAAAATCTTTATACAAAAGACCTTCTTGGGATGAATATTTCTTGGAAATGGCTAATCTGGTTGGTACTCGAGGTACTTGTGATAGAGGTAGAGCTGGTGCTGTTATTGTTAAAGATAAAAGGGTTTTAACGACTGGATATGTTGGTTCTCCTGTTGGACTTCCTCATTGTGACGAGGTGGGGCATCAAATGCACACTGTGATCCATGAAGATGGTGGTTCCTCTATGCATTGTATTCGTACTGCTCATGCAGAACAAAATGCTGTAAATAATGCAGCTCGCAACGGAGTCTCTCTTTTGGGTGCTACTGTTTATTGTCGGATGACTCCTTGTTATAAATGTGCTCAAAGTATAATTAATGTTGGAATAGTCAGAGTAGTAGCAGAAAGAGATTATCATGCAAGCAAAATAACAAAAGAAATTTTTAAAAAAGCTAAAGTAAAATTAGAAATTATTAATAAAGAAATACAAAAATACAAAAATCAATAACATGATAGACCTAAAAGAACTTCAAAAAGAAGTGATGAGAAATAAAATTGAAAAAGGTTTTAATACTACTGATGTCGCTTTGGAGTTTTGTCGTGCTCACGAAGAACTCTCTGAAGCTTTTGCAAAGTTTAATAAAAATGAAGAGGGGGTAGGAGAGGAATTTGCAGATGTTGCTATTTTCCTTTTGGGTATGGCTGAGATTTTAAATATTGATTTAGAAAAAGAATTGATCGATAAAATAGAAAAAAATAAAAATAGAAAATACAAAAAAATAAAATCCCCCGACGGAAAAGATATATTTGTAAGAGTAAAAACCGAGGAGGATAAATAAAATATATGAGTTTATACGAAAATTTACAAAAAGCAGGAAGCGAAGAAGATGTAAAAGATATTTATATCAAGGCTCTTGGGTTAAAAAAATATCAAAAAAACTTGATTGATATTCAAACAAAAGAAATTTGGTTTGAAGCAAAAGACAAATCAAACAATACTACATATGCGATGTTTACTCAGCTTTTGCATTATGTGCAGCAAGCACTAAATCGCGGAGAAGAAATTCCTCCATTTTTGTGTGTTATAGACACCAAAAAAGCAGCGATTATGAAAACAGAGGATGTTTTGCCTTTACTTGAAAAGGAGACTATAAAATGGGGTAAATCTGCTAGTGGTTACACTCAAGAAGCGCTAGACACTGTTTCTCAATATATCGGTACATATTTTGTTTCTTATAAAATAGAGACTCACGAAAAAGAATTCATCGAAACAATAAAGAATGCTATTAAAAATGGTGATATTATTCGTACTCAAATTACACCCGCAAACTTAAAACAAGTTTTTGATAAATG
>CAYLLX010000066.1:0-2983 GCA_964384975.1 uncultured Candidatus Saccharibacteria bacterium | reverse complement strand
AAAGAAAAAGTGTTTCCTTCAAAAGCAAGCACCTGGTCAGGTTCTAGAATATTTTACTATGACGAAGAAGGAAAAATTACAGGAACAAGACATAAAAGTAACGGTTTTATAAATACTCAACAATATTTCAAAAAAACAGGAAAGGTTGGAGATATTTATCTTTACCAAGAAGCACAAACAGACCTAAAAACCTATGCGATACTGCATGAGGACTTACAAAACTTAAAAAAAATGGAGGGTAATATTGAAGAAATAAAATATCTTGAAGAAATAACCAAAGAACGGCAAAATCTTATCATT
This sequence comes from uncultured Candidatus Saccharibacteria bacterium, assembly GCA_964384975.1. Lineage (GTDB taxonomy): Bacteria > Patescibacteriota > Minisyncoccia > Phycocordibacterales > UBA9973 > UBA9973. The sequence goes on along the minus strand of CAYLLX010000066.1, from coordinate 2,683 downwards.
AAAAAATACGGTAACATAATAAAAGAAGACAAATTAGTTACACCTTATGAAGACCAAATTCAAAACACTTCAACAAATAAAAATAAAGGAAACACAGAAGACCTTTATGCACCAAAAGTTTTAAACAAAAAAGAATTAGTAAATAATACTTTTGAAAATAATTTGAAAAAAATTATTAAAAATGAAAAAACAAATCTGACTTGGGAAAGTATTAAAGATGATTCTAGGGATTTACCAGCACACAAAATAATGTCCATGGATAAAAACAGTGTACCTGAGAGATTAAAACCTTTCTATAACTACTTAATGCAACTAAAAGAAGTAACAAGATTGAAACCAATAAAAGAAGACGAATTTAATGTAAAAAATGAAACTTCTGAAGAATTTATAAAAAGAGCATTAGAAAAAGCAGTCAGAAGGGGAAAAATAGAGAAACTAACTCTCCAATAAATATGCTATAGTATAACAATGGAATATCTGCGAGATTTAAATCCAGCACAAAAAGAAGCGGTCCTTCACACAGAAGGCCCGCTTCTTATCGTAGCAGGTGCGGGTGCAGGGAAAACAAAAACAATAACTCAAAGAATTCTCCACCTCATAAACCAAGGCACACCTGCACATAAAATACTCGCAGTCACTTTTACAAACAAAGCTGCCAAAGAAATGAAAGAGAGAGTTTTGAATTCTCTAGAGAAATACAATATAAAAACAGAAAATACTCCTTTTGTTGCGACTTTTCACTCTTTGGGTGTACATATAATAAAAGAAAATACTCATCTTTTGGGATTAAATAAATATTTTAGCATTTTAGATGACGGAGAAACTACTTCTATTATTAAAGAATGTTTAAAAGAACTCGACATAGACCCAAAACAATATGAACCTCGTAAAATAAAAAGCATAATTTCAAAAGAAAAAAGTAAATTTACAAAAGTAGAAGAATATGTAGAAAAAAATGCTAACAATTTCAACAGCTATTTGAGCATGACGATAAGTAAAGTTTGGGATTTGTATGAAAAAAAGAAAAAGAAAGAAAATGCACTAGACTTTGATGATTTGTTAATAAAAAGTACTGATTTGTTGAAAAACAATGAAGAAATAAGATCAAAATATCAAGAAAGATGGACTCATATACATATAGACGAGTATCAAGACACAAACGAAGCACAATACCTAATATCAAAAATGCTTTCCGAAAAGCACAGAAATATCTGCGTGGTGGGGGATGCTGATCAAAATATCTATTCTTGGCGTGGAGCAAATTTGAAAAATATTTTAAATTTTGAAAAAGACTACAAAGAAACAAAAATAATAACACTCGAAGAAAACTATAGATCAACTCAAAACATCCTCGAAGCAGCAAACGAAATAATAAAGAAAAATAAATACAGACCAGAGAAAAATCTATATACCAAAAACAAAACAGGTGAAAAAATAAGTATTTTCGAAGGGATGAGTGAATTAGACGAAGCAGAATTCGTCGGCATGAAAATACTTGAAATACTAGATTCAAAAAGAGAAGAATCAAAAATGCCTGAAATAGCAATACTTTACAGGGCAAACTTTCAATCTCGCATACTCGAAGAAGCCCTTTTACGCTATCAAATACCGTATCAAGTTTTAGGTATTAAATTCTTTGAAAGAAAAGAAATAAAAGACACCATAGCATATCTGCGTCTCGCTTTAAACAAAGACAGCTCTTCTGACTTTAAAAGAGTTATAAATTTCCCAGCTCGAGGAATAGGAAAAGCAACACTAGCTAAAATCTTTAGCGGACAAAATGAATCAATACCTTCAAAAACAATGATTAAAATAGAGAATTTCTATCGAACAATGGAAGAAATACGAGAAAAAATACTCACAGAACAGCCAAGCGAGGTTATAAAATATGTTATTAAAAAAACAGGAATAGAAAACGAGCTCTTAAACGGTACAGAAGAAGAAAAAGAAAGACTTGAAAACATAAAAGAACTTGCAACTCTCGCTCTAAAATATGACGAATTAACAGAAGGGCAAGGCATAGAAAAACTAATTGAAGATGCTGTTTTAGCAAGCGATCAAGACTCTTTGATGATTTCAAAAGAAAAGAAAATAGAAAAAGAAGGCGTAAAACTCATGACAATACATGCTTCCAAAGGCCTAGAATTCGATTATGTCTTTATAACTGGCCTCGAAGACGGACTTTTCCCAAGCCGAAGAGACGCCCGCCCGACTGAACAGCCGTTCGGGCGGGGGGATAGTAAATCCGCAGAAGATAATGAAGAAGAAAGGAGGCTGTTTTATGTAGCATTAACAAGGGCGAAAGAGAAATTGTTCCTTTCTTTTGCAAATTTTCGTACAATATTTGGATCAAGGCAAATAAATTCACCTAGTGAATTCATTGGTGACTTGCCTTATGATTTAGTTGAAAAAGAAAACACAAGAGAACAAAATATCAAAACTATTTATATTTAAATGCAAAACACAGAAAAACCAAACAAAATAAGGGTAAAAAAAGCTTTAGGGCAGAATTTCTTAAAATCACAAAGTGCTTTAAAGCAGATAATAGAAGCAGGGGATCTTAAAAAAGGTGAAATAGTCCTCGAAATAGGACCCGGAAAAGGAGCTTTGACTGAAAAAATCCTAGAAACAGGAGCTATTTTGTTTGCAATAGAAAAAGACAGAGAACTTATAGCTTTTTTGG
>CAYLLX010000065.1:0-3072 GCA_964384975.1 uncultured Candidatus Saccharibacteria bacterium | reverse complement strand
AAATAACTTCTGGAAAGACTATTATCATAGGACGTAAAACTTTTGAGTCTATCGGTCGCCCTTTACCTAATCGCAGAAATATAATAATCACCCGAGATGCTAATTATTCAAAAAATATACCCTTAGAACAAACAGCACAGATAGAAATAACACACTCCCTAGACGAAGCCCTCGAAAAAGCTCACTTGGGAGCTGAGCTCCCAAGTGAAGTATTTATAATCGGCGGAGCGGAGATTTATAAACAAGCGATAAATTTAGCAGACAAATTATACATCACAGAAATACACAATAGCGACAAAGATGCGGATGTGTTCTTCCCTATTATAGACAAAGATATATGGCAAGAAACAAAAAGAGAGTCTTTCACAAAAGACGATAAAAACACAAATGATTATTCTTTTGTAGAATATAAGAGGAAATAAAATCTAAAACCAACACATTTATCACACAACATATTTACCCCGCCGTGGCGGGGTTTTTCTTGTGCGAGACAAGATCCCGCCGTGGCGGGACAAGACCTAGCACAAAACTTTATTTTTTATTAAGAGCTTTTGGTGCTTTTTCTATTGTTCTTATCAATAATTTAAAAGACTCTTCTACTTTATCAATATCACATTGTTTTTTTCGAGGCTTACTTAAATGAAGAGTGTTTCTAATATCATTTAATTCTAAAATTTCTTCGGCTGTTTCTTTTCTAATGAGTCTTTTACTTAGAAAAAAATTAACTAATTCATAAAGACCTATTTCATCTTCTCTTTTTTGTATTTTTTCTTGTACAGCAATTACAACAGGAAGCCCAGTCTTTTTATTATGAACATATTCATTTGGAAGATGTGTGATAAATTTATACTGAATTTTTTCAATACGATCACTTTTCTCTTTATAGAAAAATAATAAAATAGCTTCTATTATAGATATTACATATAAAACAATAACCCTATATGTTTCTTCTTTATACAAAGAACTTTTTTCTTCATTTCTTGAATCTTCATAAAGTGCATACATATATTCTATAGAATTTTCTATTGTTACACGAAGCTCTTTATCTTTAATAAATTCAAGATTTTTCATCTTATTATCTACTTTTTTGAGCCATTTTTAAAAGTTTAGAGAGAGATGGCAATCCTTCTTTTTTAAGAACTGTATGCAACTGAGCATCAGATCGATATTTTAAATCAACACCATATTTTTCTTCTATGGTTTTAACCAAGGTATCACTTCTTTTTTTTCGAATCTGCTTTGTCATATTTTTATAATAACATAATATATTAAAAAGAAAAACCTATTTGAAATTATTTTTTTATTTTATTGCTTTAAAAAGCCTAATTCATAAACTTGCGGTTGGAGTTTTTCGGTCAAAACTTTATAAGCTTTTTCAAATTCAATGAAACTTATTGGTGGAAAATCTCCGCTTTCGTTTCTCTTTTTCAAGGCGTTGCGGATTTGATACCAGCCGACGTCTGATCTGTTTAACTTCAACTCTTCACGCACACTATGAGTGTCTATGTGAGCAAAATACATTTGCCAAAGCTTCTTACCTTTTTCCAAAACAGCTTTTGCCTCTTCAGAAAAATCTTTGCCTTTCATATACTGCACCATAAAGTCTGATTCAAACCTGTCTGTCGAGCCGACTTCTTCTTCGGTGAAAGGTATAAAATGATTCACAATACTCCATTTTTTGTCATTCCATTCAAGGTTGTTTGCACTGGCGGTGAGATTACTTCCATTGAAAAGCATCCAAACTAAACAATCATTTTTAAACTCTTCTGTAAGTTCTCCTGTTGGTTGCAAAAATTGATCTCGGTCGTTTATCCAAGTTGGTTTTATAATACGACGAACAGTAAAAATAATTGCTGCTTGCCAAATATTTTCGTAATTAACATAAAAGCCATGGGCATCACTATAAGAAGATGAAAAAAGTATGGTATGTTGACTAGCATGCTGAAGATCATTCGCTGAACTTCTCATGTAGCCAATTGCATTATCTGACCATTTATTTAATACGCTTTTTGAGTTTCCAGCGGGTGATACTGTATTTTTTAACGGAACAACAATTAAATTATTTGGTTTTGGTTTTTTTATCCAAACGTTTAAATAAGAATCTGCTGGTAGATTATAAAAATTCTTTTCTCCAATAGGTCGTGCATATTTATCTAGAACATCAACAGATATTTGTGCTATTGGTGTTTTTTCTTTATTATCATTTCTAGTTTGCCAAACCAAAAAACCTATAGGAAAATTACCATTTAATCCCTCAAAAGATTTACTATGCACAATAAACCCATTCAAATATTCTGCATTCCATTTTTCTCTAAATTTTTCAAAATTTGGAGCATTTACATATTTAAGAGTACTAAACATCGCAAGAGTTGCATTTGGTATTTCTTGTGCAATACGAGCGACAAATTGAGTAAACAACTCATTGCTTGCTTTTCCGTAATCTTTCATTCCAATTTCTGCAAATTTTGTTTTCGCTATTTTACCTTTTGATCCAGTTCCATGCTCTCCTGCTTCTGCATAAGGCGGATTTATCAAAACCAAAATTTTTTTTCCACTTTTTAATACCTGAAATTCATGACCTTCAGTATCTATTTTTAATAATTCTATTTTATTAATATTCTTATTTTTACAAAAATTATCTAGAGTTATAGTTTTGACCTGCAATTTTTTAAATTTTGAAAGAGTGTAATCTATTTGACCATTATCTGTAATATCATCATTTAGATAGTCATATTGAAAACGCTCTGCTCCCACGCAAGTCTTTGTTGCTTTCATTATATCTACATCTGGTTGATCAAGCGTAGACATAAAAATATTTCTTGGGTTACTATGTTTTACCTCTAAATTACCAACACCGCAACACATGTCCCATACAATATATTCTTCCTGCCAATTATCACCCAATATCTCTTTTAATTTTTCATAAGCCTTGTCAACTACATTCAAAGGAGTATAAAATCCTCCTTTATAAACCCTCTCGTCTAAAGGCAATAAAACATCACGCCTTTCCAATAAATAATCTCTGTATTCTGACTTTGGCGGTTTATGATAAATTGCCCAAAATTGTCGGTA
>CAYLLX010000064.1:908-3086 GCA_964384975.1 uncultured Candidatus Saccharibacteria bacterium | reverse complement strand
GACATCTTTTTATTAAAATCTTCTATGTCTATCTTTATGCCTTTTACATTTGCTAATTCTAAAGTTAATTCAATTGGAAAACCGAAAGTTGTAGCTAAAATAAATGCGTCTGTACCTTTTTCAAATTCTTTTAATCCTTCTGATAAAGTATTTTCAAATTTTTTAATTTCATTCAAAATTACAGAATAATTGTCTTCTTTGATTTTTTTTAATTCAGGATAGTATTCTTGATATTTATCCACAAAGGCATCAAAAATATCAGTATAAAAAGTAAAATCAAAAGCAAAAGAAAAACGACGGAAATAAACCATTCCTCTTCTTGTTAATCTTCTCATTATATACCCTGCACCTTTACTTGAAGGAACAACGCCATCAGCAGACAAAAATAAAATTGTTCTAAAATGATCTAATACTATTCTATAAAATAAATTCAATTCTTTTTCAGGTATTTCAATAATTGCTTTTTTTGAAACTAAAACATTAAAAGCTTCCTCAAATATATCCGTATCGTAAGCAGTTTTTTTGCCTTGCATTACAGCAGTAATACGTTCAAGTCCTGCACCAGTATCAATATTTTTATTAGGTAAATCACTTAAGAAATAAAAAATTTTTGGTATTGGTAAACCTTTTAATTTTAACTCCTGATATTCCAATTTATATTCGTCTTTAATATCTTTTTTGTAAGCCATAAAAACATCATTCCAAATCTCAATGATTGTTTCTTTTTTACACTCTTCAATAAATTTTTCTCTAGAAATATTTTGCCCAACAAATTGTCCTTCCATATCGTAAAACATTTCACTAGAAGGACCACAGGGACCAATATCCCCAGCACCCCACCAATTATCTTCTGCTGGTAAAAAATAAATTCTATTTTCTGGAATTCCTTGTTTTTTCCAAATTTCAACTGACTCATCATCTTTTTTAGAATATTCGTCACCACCAAATACAGTAATAAACAATCTATCAACACTAAGTCCTAACCCCTTATTTCCTTCTTCTTCATTATCTCTATTAGTTAGAAACTTATAACTATATTCAATAGCTTCCTCTTTGAAATAGTCACCCAAAGACCAATTGCCCATCATCTCAAAAAAAGAAAAATGTCTATTGTCTCCGATATCTTCCAAGTCTCCTGTACGTACACATTTTTGAATATTAGCTATTCTTTGACCCATAGGATGCTCTTGCCCTAAAAGATACGGCACGAGAGGTTGCATGCCTGCAGTATTAAAAAGCACAGAAGGATCATTCTCTGGTACGAGTGAAGCAGAAGGAATTATTTTGTGTCCTCTTTTTTCAAAAAATTTTAAAAATCTTTCTCTTATTTCTCTTGATTGCATATCTGTTATTATTTTTCGTTATGTGTGAAATGTATTTTTTCTCTCAATGGTCGCTCTATCATATTGAAAACTACTAAAATCAACAAAACCAAAATAGTCCCTAAAATTGCTAATTTATAAAAACCAAAACCAACAGCCATACCGATACCCGCAGTCAACCAGATACCTGCAGCGCTAGTAAGACCCGTAGGACGAGAACCTTGTCTCATAATAGACCCTGCTCCAAGAAAACCGATACCTACGATAATCTGTGAAGCAATACGAGAAGGATCAAAACTACCCTCAGTGCCATATTGCAAAGCAAGGGTCTCAGAAATAATAACAAAAATACAAGCACCCAAAGCAACTAAAGCATGAGTTTTCATACCTGTCTCTTTGTGAGCAAAAAGTCTTTCTGTGCCGATAGACAAACCCAAAACTATTGCTAATGTTAGTTTAATAAATAAATCACTATTTTCTATAAAAAATGTCATATTTGTATTATACAACCACACCACCCCCGAGGCAAATCTCGTCTTGATAAACGACCACAGATTGCCCCGAAGCCACTAAAACATTTTTATCAAAAAATATTTTATAATTCTCTTTTTTATCTTTTTCTAAAATACATGAAAATAATTCTCCATGATAACGAACTTGTGCTGTGTATTTTTTATTTTCTTCTGGAGCCATGTTCCAATTACAATTTTCCAAAACAAAACAAAAATTTGAAAAATTCTTATTATTTTCAATTTTTGAATGAGAAACATGCAAAATATTTTTCTTTATATCTTTTGCAACCACATAATACGGTTTATCTTCTGGAGTTTTTTTGGTGATTGTAAAACCTCTTCTC
>CAYLLX010000064.1:0-898 GCA_964384975.1 uncultured Candidatus Saccharibacteria bacterium | reverse complement strand
AAAAAGTTGCTCCGTTATGATAACCTACAACATCCCCCTCTTCATTTAAAATATCCCCTTTCTTTTCTTTTATATAATGTTTTAAAAAGTCCTTGAGATCTATATCACCAAGAAAACAAATCCCTTGACTGTCTTTTTTTTCTGCGACGGGTAATTTGGATTTTTTGGCAATTTTCCGAACTTCTTCTTTTTTCAAATGCCCTATAGGAAAAAGTATCTTTTCTAATTTTTCCGAATCAAGAGTCCAAAGAAAATAAGTTTGATCTTTTGAAGCATCTACGCTTTTTACTAAAAGATTTAAAGAATTTGAAAAATTTAAAGCGTCGTGGGTCCCCTGCCCTAGGTCTCCGAGGGCGAAGGCGCTGGAATTTTTCAAGTTCTTTAAATCTTTCAAACCTTCAAAAAACTTGATTTTCTGCACATAATGCCCCGTAGCGACAAAATCCGCTCCCATCTCTAGAGCTTTTTTCAAAAAAGCTCCAAACTTTACTTCTTTATTGCACATAACATCAGGATTTGGAGTTCTACCTTTTTTATACTCTTCGATCATATACATAGCCACCCCGTCTCGATACTCTTTTTCCAAATCAAAAGTTAAAAAAGGAATATCTAAAAAAGCAGCTACTCTCATAGCATCTCTCCTCTCTTCTTCTTCATTGCATTCGATAAAATCCGGTTGCCAAGTACGAATAAAAACTCCCACGACTTCATACCCTTGCTCTTTTAAAAGCAAAGCTGAAACAGAAGAGTCCACTCCTCCCGACATACCAACAAATACAGTTTTATTTTTTTTATTTTTAGATAGTTTCATTTTAATAAGCAAAAGAATTAAAGAAAAAACGCCTTGGGAGCGCGACTGGCGCGAGCACCCGCCCGAAACGACTGTATTCAGGCGGGC
>CAYLLX010000063.1:1777-3268 GCA_964384975.1 uncultured Candidatus Saccharibacteria bacterium | reverse complement strand
TAAAACTAGAGTTTTGTTTAAAAAAAGAGTATATTATAAAGGCATTGCCAGATCGTCTAATGGTAGGACTACAGTTTCTGGAACTGTGTATCTAGGTTCGAATCCTAGTCTGGCAACCCTTCCTCCCTTTGGTCGTCAGGGCCTCAGGCTCTGAAATAAAAACTGAAGGAAGATGCTTATGAGTCTTAATAACAGGAGAGATAAAGAAGTGTCGTGTTTTTTATGATATAATTTAAATATGAAAATACAAGAAAAGAAAAGGTTTTCTTTAATAGCTCGTATTAAAAGTACCAATCATGCTTGGCGGGGGATTGGGATTTTCCTAAAAAGCACGCACAACCTCTGGGTGCATATATTTTTTGGAGTTTTGGCTATTTACCTCGGTTTTCTTTTAAATATCTCAAATATTGAATGGGTTTTGATTATCCTTTCAATAGGCTTAGTTTTAATAGCTGAGGCTTTTAATACTGCGATAGAGATAGACATAGACCTCACAAGCCCAGACTTTCACCCATACGCCAAAGATACAAAAGACGTATCTGCGGGAGCTGTTGCGATAGCTGTTATATTTGCTGGTATCGTAGGACTTTTGATTTTCTTGCCTAAAATACTACCTCTTTTAAATTTGGGCAATTTTTAATTTTTTGTTATAATACAACTATGATAAAAAAATTAGATTTAAATTCAAATACAATAATAACATTAATAATCATACTAGTTTTAGGAGGTTTGTTTGCTTTTATTATACTCTCAGACAAAAGTTCTAGCTCAAATGTCCCAGATGGTAAATACGATCAATTTGCGCAATGTTTGAAAGACGAAGGTGCTACTTTTTATGGAGCATTTTGGTGTCCACATTGCCGTGACCAAAAAGAGATTTTTGGCAAAAGTGCTGTGAAAGTTTTGCCTTATGTTGAATGTTCTACTCCAGATGGTTCTGCTCAAACAGAGCAATGTAAACAAGACGGTATTACAGGTTATCCTACTTGGAAATTTATAGATGGGGAAATAATAAAAGGCAATATGTCTTTACTAGAATTATCAGAAAAAACGTCTTGTGTTTTACCAGAATAATCATATGAATTTTGAAGCTATAAACAACTTAAATATTTTTTTAGGAATAGGAGCGATAGGGCTACAGATATTTTTCGGTATTGCTTTGATTTTACTTGTTGCAGGAGTTAAGAATAATCGTTTTCTCTTGTATTTAGATAAGCATTTTATATCTCTAGGTTTTGCTGTTTCTTTGGTTTCAGCTTTGTTTTCTATGGTTTATTCTGAGGTGGTAGGGTATCTACCTTGTTACCTTTGTTGGTATCAGAGAATATTTTTATTTCCTTTGGTTTTTCTTTTTGGTATCGCTCTTTGGACAAAAGATCGAAAAGTTTTAAAGTATGCTTTTCCTTTGATACTCATCGGTTTCTTTATTAGTGTGTATCAAAATCTAATTTACTACTTGTAGCTAATTCTTCTGTATTAATATCAACAGAA
>CAYLLX010000063.1:0-1767 GCA_964384975.1 uncultured Candidatus Saccharibacteria bacterium | reverse complement strand
AGGTGCAGAGAATTTGCCTTGTGATGCTTCAGGTGTTTCTTGTTATAAAGAACTTGTTTCTGTATTTGGAGGATATATATCTATACCGATGCTTGCTTTGACTTCTTTCTTTGCTTTGATTGTTTTATCAGCTGTTGTTCATTTTCGTAAAAATAGTTAAATTATGTTAGATAATATTTTACTTTTAATTTTGAGTTTGGGTGGTTTTATCTTAGCTTTTTTTATTTTTAAGAAAAAACAAATAAAAAAGCCTCTCATTTGTCCTTTACGTTCTGATTGCAATACTGTTATCAACAGTAAATATTCTAAATTTCTTGGAGTTCCTGTTGAGGTTTTAGGAATACTTTATTTCTTATTTGTATTTTTACTCCAAGTATTCTTTTTGTTGCAGAACTCTTTTTCTCCTTGGCTTTCTTTTGCTTCATTATTTATTTCTTTGGGGGCATTTGTTTTTTCTTTATATCTTACAGCTGTGCAGGTTTTTGGTTTGAGACAGTTCTGTATGTGGTGCATAACTTCTGCATTTTTTTCTTTTGGTATTTTTTATATTACTTTTATTAATACGGATTTGGATGTTATTGCAAATATTTTAGCAAATTATAAATCTATTTTTGTTATTATTCATGTTTTGGCTGCTGGAGTAGGGGTGGGTAGTGCTACTATTACAGACTTCTTGTTTTTTAGATTTTTGAAAGATTATAAAATAACAGAACAAGAAGCAGATATTATAAATTCGATTTCTCAAATTATTTGGGTAGCTATCGGTTTGTTATTTATTTCTGGAGTAGGGCTTTATTTGACTGGAGCAGAGAGGTTAAATGACTCGGCTAAATTTATGACAAAGATTTTTGCTTTGAGTGTTTTGGTTATTAACGGAGTATTTTTAAATATTGTCGTAGCGCCAAAGCTTTCTAAAATATACTTTTCTTCCGATGAAAAAAATATGGACATATATGTCCGCAAGCTTCGCAGGATTGCTTTTTCTTTGGGTGGTATTTCGATAGTCTCTTGGTATTTTATTTTTATCTTAGGAGCATTGAGGACCTTTACTTTAAATTTTCAAGAATTTATGTTGATATATCTAGGTTTGTTATTTATTGCTATCATGGGAGGCAATATTTTTGAGCGTAATTTTACAAAAATAAAACACAAAGAAGACTAATTGTGCTATAATAGGGTATTATAAGTTTTAATTTAAATTAATATGTTTTATTTATTCTTACTTGGAAAAGTGTTGTTGGGTGTTTATTTTTTGATATCTGGTTATAGGCATTTTAGTCAATTAAAAATGTTGACAGGATATACTGCTTCTAAGAAAGTTCCTTTCCCAGAATTCGCAGTTATTTTAACAGGTGTGATTATGTTTTTGGGAGGTTTTAGTATTATTACAGGATTTTATTTAACTCACGCTTTAGGTTTGTTGATAATATCTTTGATTGGTATTAGCTTCTTTATGCACAGGTATTGGGAAGTTTCTGATCCTATGGCTCGTATGGGTGAGAGAGTGAATTTTGAAAAGAATTTAGCTCTTGCGGGTGCTTTGATGATCTTGTTGCCTATTAGTTTGATGATGCCTATGTTATTTGCTTTGAAATTTTAATTGATATAAAAAAACCACCACGTAAAAAGTGGTGGTTTTTTTGTTTTTATATATTTTTTATTCTCGAGGCCAGTAAAAATCCAAAAAGCATAACACTCGCTAGTACGATATAAATAAATTTAAAATCAGGTATTAATAAAAATATAAAAAATGCACTTAGAGGTCCT
>CAYLLX010000062.1:2593-3274 GCA_964384975.1 uncultured Candidatus Saccharibacteria bacterium | reverse complement strand
CCTTTTTACAAACAAAACCCCAACACCTTTAGGAGCACCAATTTTCGAAGAATTAAAAGAAAGTAAATCCACACCCAATTGCAAAATATTTATATTTAAATAATTTACCGCTTGCACGGCGTCTGTGTGCAGATACGGATAAAAAGAATTATTTTGTTTTCTCACAAAACGCACAAGTTTAGATATTTCTTTTAAAGGCATTATCGTACCTATCTCATTGTTTGCATAACCTACAGATATCACAATAGTATTTTCTTTTATTTCTTTTTTTATTTTCTTTGGATCTATGATACCGTCACTCTCTACCTCCACAAAAGAAACTTCAGCTCTACCCTTTTTTTCTAAATATTTATAAACTTCCAACACAGAAGAATGCTCGATGTTTGTAGTTATTATATGAGGTATATTTTTTTTATTTTTCAAATTTGAAATTTCAAAATTCTCCACCAAACCCAAAATAGCGAGATTGTTGCTCTCTGTCGCTCCGCTCGTAAACACTATTTCACTCTTTTGTGCAGACAAAACACTAGCTACTTTTACCCTAGCCTCTTCTAAGTCTTTTTTGACCTTTACTCCCAAAGCATGTATTGCACTAGGGTTAGCCCCCGAAGCAATACTGCTCGATGCATAATCCATATAAATAATCTTTGATTTTTTCATAAAAATAGTATATATTGAAAT
>CAYLLX010000062.1:0-2583 GCA_964384975.1 uncultured Candidatus Saccharibacteria bacterium | reverse complement strand
TATGAATATAAAGCTCCAAATAGCTTTTTTTGTTTTATTACTGTTGATAAACATCATAACCATATTTTGGTTATCTAAAACAGAAAAAAGATTAAAGAAGGTTTTCGCAGGCAAAAAGGCTAAAGACCTAGAAGACTTGATATTCCTACTCAATGAAGAAATTAAATCCCTGCACAATACAAAAACACAACTCCAAAAAGACGTAGAAGTTTTAAATACCAAAATGAAAAAGGCAATACGCGGAGTAGATACGATACGCTTTAATCCTTTTGCAGATCAAGGAGGCAATCAGAGTTTCACTATTGGATTATTGGATGAAGAAAATAATGGCTTGGTTTTATCTAGTCTATACTCTCGAGAAAGAATGAGTGTATTTGCAAAACCTATAAAAGAAGGTCGTTCTGAGCACGAATTAACAGAAGAAGAAAAAAAGGTTTTAAATAAAATCAAATTCAACTAATATGACTAAAACAAAAAACAACATAATACAAAGACCCCCTGTCGTCGCTGTTATGGGGCACGTGGATCACGGCAAGTCCACTCTTCTTGACTATATCCGTCAAACAAATATCGTAGACAAAGAAGCTGGAGGTATTACTCAACACATCTCAGCTTATGAGGTCATACACAAAGACGAAAATGGAGAAAATAAAAAAATAACTTTCCTCGATACTCCGGGACACGAAGCTTTTTCAAAAATGCGCGAAAGAGGTGCAAAACTCGCAGACATAGCTATCCTCGTCGTCTCAGCAGAAGACGGAGTCAAGCCTCAAACTATCGAAGCTTGGAAAGCTATAAATACTAACAACACACCTTGTATTGTTGCAATAAATAAAATAGACAAACCCGATGCAAATATAGAACGCACAAAAATGAACCTGGCAGAAAATGAAATCTACGTAGAATCTTATGGAGGCAAAACTCCGTCTGTTGAAATATCTGCAAAAAAAGGTACCGGTATAGACAGCCTTTTGTCTATGATTTTAATCCTTGCTGAAATGGAAAACTTTGAAGGAGATATTTCTGAAAATGCTTCAGGTTATATACTCGAAACAAATCTAGACCCTAAAAGGGGCGTACAAGCAACTTTGGTTGTTAAAAATGGAACTCTGAAAAAAGGTATGTTTATCGTTTCTGGTAATACTATTTGTGGTACAAAAATAATCGAGAACTTTTTAGGCAAAATGATAAATGAAGCTAGTTTCTCCTCTCCTATTCGTGTTGTTGGCTTCAATGAAAATCCTCAAGCAGGAGAAGAGTTTTTATCTTTTGAAAACAAAAAAGAAGCAGAGAAATTCATCGAGGAAACAAAAGAGTTAAATGAAAAAGTAAAAAAAGAAGACAATATTGAAGATAAAAATAAAAAAATAATACCTATAGTTATCAAAAGTGATGTTGCGGGATCTTTGGAAGCTATCGAAAAAGAAATAGCCAAAATACAAAGCGATAGCGCTTGTTTTAAAATTGTCAAAAAAGGCACAGGACCCATCTCTGAAACAGACATAAAAAACATCTCTCAAGAAGACGATACTTTGATAATTGCTTTCAATGTAAAAACTGACCGCCCCGCAAATGAACTCGCTTTAAAGAAAAATATCTCAATCAATAATTTTGATATCATTTACAAAATGACTGAATGGCTTGCAGAAGAGATGGAAAAAAGACGTCCCCGCGTAGAAACAGTCGAAATAAGCGGTAAAATAAAAATACTCAAAGCTTTTAGTCGAACAAAAGAAAAGCAAGTAGTCGGAGGTAAAGTCACAGAAGGCAAAATCAATCTCGGAGCAAATGTAAAAATAATGCGTCGTGATTTTGAGATAGGTCGTGGAAAAATAACAAATCTAGAAAAAGGCAAACAAAAAACAAGTGAAGTCGAAGAAGGTTCCGAATTTGGTATGATGATAGAATCAAAAATAGAAATAGTTGGTGGTGACGTATTGGAAGCGTTTTCTATCGTACAAAAATAATGCAAGAAGAAACACACAACAAAACAGAAAGACAAGAAAAAGTTGCGAGCCTTATACGAGAGCTAAGTGCTTTTTTTCTAGCGCGTGAAAATAACAATACTTCGCTCATAACTATCACTTCTTGTTCTGTGTCTCCTGATATGAAAAGAGCAACTCTGTTTATCACAGTATTGCCTGAAAATAGACAAGACACAGCTTTAGATTTTGCAAAAAGAAAGAGGGCTGATTTACGCGATTACTTAAAGAAAAATATGTCTACGAAAGTTATACCTTTTATAGATATAGAAATAGACAGAGGAGAAAAGAATAGACAAAAAATTGACGAATTGCTTCGAGAAAAGTAATATAAAGAAAGGCCTAAAGAGGGCCTAGTCGCCAAGTGGTAAGGCAAAGATCTGCAAAATCTTTATACGCCGGTTCGATTCCGGCCTAGGCCTCAATCCCAAATTTTGGGTTGTGTTTTTTAAAAAAAGATATAAGATGTATTAATATGTTTTATTTGCCCGAGTGGATAAAAATTAAACTGCTTTAATTTTTATCCGAAACAAAGTGTAGGAGGCCGACACGAGGGCAAACGGCTGTTTAAAACATTAATATGTTTTGTTTGCCCGAGTGG
>CAYLLX010000061.1:2721-3286 GCA_964384975.1 uncultured Candidatus Saccharibacteria bacterium | reverse complement strand
AATAAAAGGTTTAAAAGAAGACCCTGGTTGTCTTAATGCTGTGGCCACGTTGAAATTTCCGTCTATTTCTTTATCAAAATAATCTCTTGATCCGACCATAGTTAGTATTTGTCCTGTTTTTGGATCTATTGCGACAAGACTCGCATTTTCTCCATCCCAATCTTTTTCATTTTGTAAGGCACCTTCTTTTACTATTTTTTCAGCTTTTTCTTGGAGCTCGTAGTCTAGGGTTGTTATAACCTTTAATCCTTCGTTGATAAGTTTTTCTGATCCATATTTTTCTTCCAAATATTCTTTTATAAAAAATACAAAATGAGGTGCTTTTATTCCTGAGTTTGATTTTGGTTGAAAAACTACTTTTTCATTTTTTGCATTTTCAAATGTTTCTTTGTCTATATATTTCAAATCATACATTCTAGATAAAACTAGATTTTTCCTATTTTCAAGTCTGTCTAAGTTTTTTCCATAGGGAGACAATACTGTTGGTGATTGAGGTATTGCTGCAAGGTATGCCGCCTCGGCTATTGTTAAGTCTTTTGCACTTTTTGCAAAATAAGTTTTTGAT
>CAYLLX010000061.1:0-2711 GCA_964384975.1 uncultured Candidatus Saccharibacteria bacterium | reverse complement strand
GATGCTTCTTCTATTCCATAGATAGTTCCTCCGTAAGGTGTTTCATTTAGATAATGTTCTAGTATTGATTCTTTGGATAAAGAATTTTCTATTTTCAAAGCTAAAACCCATTCTTTTATTTTTCTACCAATTGTTTTTTTTTGTGTTAAAAGAGTGTTTTTTACCAATTGTTGAGTTATTGTTGATCCTCCTTGAGTAGAAGAACCGATATTTAAAGCATTAAAAAGAACTGCTCTGACTATAGATGTTACTCTTATCCCTTTGTGATTATAAAAATTTGCATCTTCTATTGCTATCGTTGCATTTTTAATATTGTCACCCATTTCTGCAAAAGTAATATTTTTCCTGCGGATGTCTTGATGTATGTCGTATAAAACTATTTCTCCTGTACGGTCATATATTTTAGTTGAATTAGTTGTTTTTCTTTCTTCAAAGGCGCGAAAGTCAGGTATTCTTATCGAAGCAAGCCAAATAACAATAATAGCTATTAAAAACATACCCACCCCAGCACCCAAAAGAGCTAGATTTTTCAAATATTTATATTTACGCAAGAATTTCTTCATGTTTTAAATATAGCATAATGTGTGTTATAATACGAATATGAAAATAATAAATGACGAAGAAAGAATAAAAGATATTCTAGAAAGAGGAGTGGAAAATATTTTTGTAAAAGAAACGTTAAAAGAAAAATTATATTCTGGGAAAAAACTAAAAGTATATTTAGGTATTGACCCGACAGGCCCGACTTTGCACATGGGGCACGTGATACCTTTGATGAAATTAAAGAAATTTCAAGACTTGGGGCATAAAGTTTTTCTTTTGATTGGAGACTTTACTGCTATGATAGGTGACCCAACAGACAAAGGTTCTGCTCGAAAACAACTTTCGAAAAAAGAAGTTTTATCTAATCTGAAAAATTACAAAAAACAAGCTTCAAAATTTATTTCTTTCTCAGGTAAAAATGCTACAGAGTTAAAATTTAATTCAAAATGGTTTGGTAAAATGAAATTTGAAGAAGTTTTAGATCTCGCTTCGAAAACAACAGTCGATCAGATGCTTAAAAGAGATATGTTTGCCAGAAGACAAGAAGAAGGCAAGCCTATTTTTGGGCATGAGATCTTCTATCCTTTGATGCAGGGTTATGATTCTGTTATGCTTGATGCTGATGTAGAAATAGGAGGCAATGATCAGACTTTCAATATGCTTGTAGGTAGAGATTTAGCTCGAGAGATTTTAAATAAAGATAAGTCTGTAATGGCTATGAAAATATTGGCTGATAATACCGGTAAAAAGATGGGAAAGACAGAGGGTAATATGGTTTCTTTTCTGGATACCAATTTTGAAATGTTCGGTAAAATAATGAGCTGGAATGACTCTTTGATTTATTCTGGTTTTGAACTCTGTACAGACTTGTCTTTAGAAGAAATAAAAAAAATAGATTTATCCAATCCAAAAGAAGCAAAATTAAAACTTGCCCTAGAGATAACCAAGCTTTATCACGGAGAAAAAAAGGCTCTAGAAGCAAAAGAGAATTGGGAAAAAACTTTTTCCAAAAAAGAAATCCCTGAAAATATCAGAGAAATAAAAGCTCAGAAAGATTCTCTGCTTGTGGACGTCTTGCTTCAAGGGAGCGTCCTTTCCTCAAAAGGTGAGTGGCGTAGGCTCGTAGAACAAAATGCGATACATTCACTAGAAGATGACTCTCGTATTACCGATCCAAATATTAAAATAGGGAAAGACTTAACTTTAAAAATAGGAAAAAAGAATTTTATAAAAATAAAAATATAAAATAAAAACCTCGGTTGCCCGAGGTTTTTATTTTAACTAAAATCGTTATCTGGATCTTCGTCTGAAAAATCCAAATCATCCATGTCTGCATCCAAAGGATCCAACTCTTCGTCTAGACCCAAATCTACATCATCACTTATTGTTTCTTCTTCGTAGCTCATATTTATGAGAATATTTTATTATTTTTTGTTATTAAAAACGACCTTTAATTTTTTTAAATTCTTTGTATTTATATGTTTTATCAAATTAAAAAAAATAAGCAATATCAAAAAAATAAAACTGTGGATAAAGTTAGTTTTTTAATATTGCAAAAGCAGTTATTGCGATAGCTATCGCGTCGAGTTCGTCGTCGGATTCTTTCTTTTTGTCTTTTATTTCTATCTTAACAAGCATTTTAACCATTTTTATTATTTGGTCTTTTGTCGCTTTTCCGTAACCTGTTACAGCGAGTTTGATTTGAGGAGGGGAGACTTCAAAGATTTTTAAATTGCGTTTTATCGCTTCATAAACTATAACCCCGCGAGCTTCGGATACGTTCATGGCTGTTTTTTGATTATTTGTAAAAAAAAGTTTTTCTATGGCTAGGACTTCAGGGTCGTATTCATTTATTATTTTTTCTATTTTCTGCCCGATTAGTTTGAGCCTTTCAGGGAATTCTAATTTTGCATCTGTTTTAAAACATTCAGAATACAAAACCCTTTCTTTATTTTCTCCTCGATTTTTTTCAAGTATCGCAATACCCACCCTCTCAAATCCAGGATCTATGCCTAATATTTTCATAATACAATAATAGCATAAAATTTTTCGCCCATAGGTCGGACCTAGGAGAGAATAGACAGAAAGGCTTTTGAGGTTTATGATAAGGGTATGAAATTCAATATGGACATACCTCCAAAGAAAGAGGAGGAGAAAATTGAAGAGGG
>CAYLLX010000060.1:0-3288 GCA_964384975.1 uncultured Candidatus Saccharibacteria bacterium | reverse complement strand
TTTAACAATTAAAAAAGGTAAAAATATGAACAACAAACCGTACATCGTTTCAGCAGACATTTATCTGCTACTCAAAAAATGGGCAAAGAGTAAAAATCTAACTTTGCCAGAAAAGGAATTCTTCCAAGAATTAAGGAATGAATTCTCCGCTTACATGCTTGGTATTTTTCCAAACTTTGAACTTATCTCAGAAGAAGAGATATATGAGTATCTCTCGCAAGTTGCTTTCGAAAGCAAACTACCTATTGTATCTCTTGACCCTGTCTATCTCGCTGGAGATTATTCTCTGGAACTAACACGAACAGTTAGCATAGATGGAACCGATCAAGGACTTCGTCATCGTTTTGACAGTTGCACATTATTAAAACAGTTATTTCAAATACAGCAATCTGGGATCAAAGAAATATGCCTTATTGATGATGTTATCTTTTCAGGAGTTTTAATGGAAAGAATCATTAAATTATTTTCTTCGATAGGGATTAGAGTCAAAGTTGTATGTGCTGGAGTTGGAATTGGAAAAGGGATAAATCGAATTTCAAATCTAGGTCATAGTGTCTATTGCTTAAAAGCATATGATGCTGTTATAGATCAGGTTTGTGAAAGAGATTTTTATCTAGGAATACCATATTCTGGTAGATCACTTTGTGATAGCCAAAATATAGGACTACCCTATATTTTTCCTTATGGAAAACCAGACAAATGGGCATCTATTCCCTTTTTATCTCAAAAAACTTTTTCTGAGTTTTGTATCAATCAAACAATCATTCTTTTCAGAGAGATCGAGAAGTCCTCAGGAAGAATCATTGATTGTTCTGATATTGGAAGAAAGGTATATGATCAACCAGAAAAAGGAAAGTATGTGGATTTTCTAAAAAGCATCCGCATTTAAATCGACAATACCCTCTGCATTCTAAATGCAGGGGGTATTTTTTATTTAATAAAAACAATTTAATCTTATAAAAACCTCTCCCCTAACAAAATCCTACCTTCGATGTTTGATAAAGAGGTGGTGAAAGTTGTGGCGGAGACGGTGAAGGGGTTTAGGTAAAAATCGTTAGGTCTTGTCTAGCGATTTAAAAAATTTGCAGAATCAAAAATGATGTGGTACTCTTTAAATATGAAATTAATATTTCAAACAACAATAAATCATACACATACTCTTTCCCTCGTAAGGAACGGGTTGTCTTGGTAGTTGTAGAAATACTCTAAAAGACTCAAAGCTAACCCCTTCCTCGCGAGGAAGGGGTTTTGTTTTACTACTTATTTAAAAAAATTAATTAAAAATACTTATGAAAAAACTATCAACTAAATCATATAAAGGAACTCGTGATTTTTATCCCGAAGATATGCGTTTACAAAATTATATATTTAATACAATGCGTTCTGTTGTAGAAAAATATGCTTACCAAGAATATACTGCTTCTATCATAGAAGAATCAGATCTTTACCGTGCAAAAACAGGTGAAGAAATAGTCAACGAACAAACATATTCATTTATTGACCGTGGTGGTCGTGATATAACATTACGCCCAGAAATGACTCCGACCGTAGCTCGAATGATTGCAAACAAGCAAAAAGAAATTATTTTTCCAGCACGATGGTATTCAATACCGAATTGTTTCAGATACGAACGTCCCCAAAGAGGACGCCTGCGTGAATTTTGGCAACTAAATGTCGATATGCTTGGAAGTGAAAGTATTTTTGCTGATGCTGAAATGATACAAATGTCTTGCGAAATAATGGTTGCATTTGGTGCTAATCCTAAAAAATTTATCATCAAATTAAACAACAGAAAACTTATGAACGAGCTGTTTGTTGAAATTCTAAAACTTGATGAAGAAAAATCCTATCGTCTTTCAAAACTTATCGACAAAAAAACAAAAATGTCAGAAGAAGAATTTACAAAACAAGCCAAAGAACTAGTGAATAAAAAGATAGATATACTTTCTACTTTCCTAAAAGCTAAAAATTTGGATGAATTACCTAGAGAGATTAAACTTTCAAAAAATGTAGCGGAACTTAAAAATGTGATCGAAATCTTAAATTCTCAAAATATAAATAACTGTATTTTTGATCCGACATTAATGCGTGGTTTTGATTATTATACAGGAATAGTTTTTGAAGTTTTTGATATTGGTCCTAAAAACAATCGTTCTCTTTTTGGAGGTGGACGGTATGATAACCTTGTGGATTTATTTGGAGTCCCGTCTGTACCTGCTGTGGGTTTTGGTATGGGAGATGTCACAATACAAGATTATTTGGAAACCTACAACTTAATCCCCTACCTTCCAACAAAAATAGATATTACTATCTGTACAGTAGACGAATCAATAGCACCTAAAGCATTAGAATTAGCAGATTTATTAAGAAAAAACAAAATTTGCGTTGCACTAGATTATACAAATAAAAAAATCAGTCAAAAAATAAAAAATGCAGAAAAAAATGGTTCAAGATATGTTATTTGTTTTGGTGAAAATGAAATAAAAAATAAATCATATATTCTAAAAAAACTTTCTGACTTCTCAGAAGAAACTTTTTCAGAAGAAGAATTAATAAATAAAATAAAAAAAGAATTATAAACATATGGATAGAAAAATACAAATAGGCGTTATGGGTTCGGCTTCTGATTTAAATTACTCAAAAGAGTTAAAAAAGCTGGCGGAACAAATTGGTTATCTGATTGCAAAAAATAATGCAACTCTTATTTTTGGTGCTGAAAAAGATTATGATTCTCTTTCTACTTGTGCCTGTCGCGGAGCAAAAAAGGCTGGGGGTATGACTGTTGGTATAACTTACAATCGAGGATTAGATATTTTTGAAAAAGAAAATGTTGATGTTATTATTTCAACAGGGCTAGAAAGGGGTGGTGGTAGAGAGACAGCGCTCATATTAAGCTGTGATGGAATTATCACAATCAGTGGAGGTTCTGGAACACTTACAGAAATTGCGATTGCATATCAGGCAAATATTCCCATTGTCGCAGTAAAAAATACTGGTGGTTGGAGTGATAAATTATCTGACCAGTTTTTAGATGAAAGAAAGAGATTAAAAATTGAAGGAGTAAATACAGCAGAAGAAGCAGTTGAAAAAATTATAAGTTTAATAAAAAATAAAAATGAAAAATAAAATCTCTTTTTATAAAAACAATCATCATACCAATCTTTTCTTGGAAGAGATTGGTTGTTGAAAATGCTTAATTGTTAATTTCTACGCTCAACCTCTTCTCAGAAGAGGTTTTTCTTTTGGTGGAGAGTAAAATAAATAGTTCTTTAACAATTAAAAAAGGTA
>CAYLLX010000059.1:455-3774 GCA_964384975.1 uncultured Candidatus Saccharibacteria bacterium | reverse complement strand
CCCTTCCCCGCCCCATGATGTATAGCAAAAATTTTGATTTTTCTTTTTCTGGTTTAAAGACTGCTGTTTTGTATTTAATCAAAAAAATAGAACCCCTAAATGAAACACAAAAAATACAGATAGCCCTAGAATTCGAAAATGCAGTTACAGAGACCCTCATCCACAAAACAAAAAAAGCAATAGAAAAATACAAAGCAAAAACACTCATAATAGGCGGAGGAGTTTCTGCAAATACTCATATCAGAAAAGAAATAAAGAAAAATATAAAAATTAAAGAAATAATATTCCCAGACAAAAAACTCTCTACAGACAATGCGATAATGATCGGCATGGTTGGCTATATGAGATTCTTAAAAAATGACAACAAAGGCAAAAAACCCTCAAGTATCAAAGCCGTCGGCAACCTATCTTTTTAGTAGAAAAAATTCTATTTTATGTTAAAATAATTTATATATGAATGAAATCAATGAAAAATTCTTGAAGCCTTATAATGCAAAAGAAGTTGAAGACAAAATAAATGAAAAGTGGAATCAATCTGGATTTTTTAATCCAGATATTTGTATAGAAAAAGGAGTCACAGACAAAAATGCTCCTGTTTTCTCTATGGTCCTACCTCCTCCAAATGTCACAGGCACTTTGCACACAGGGCATGCATTTATGCTAGCTATCCAGGACACAATGATTCGTTACAACAGAATGCAAGGCAAAAAGACTCTCTGGATCCCTGGTACTGACCATGCCGCTATTTCTACAGAATCAGTTATCGTAAAAGAACTCACAAAAGAAAAAACAACAAAATTTAAAATAGGAAGAGAAGAATTCTTAAAACGTGTAAATAAATTTGCTCAAGATTCTCATGATACTATTGTCAGTCAAACAAAAAAAATGGGTGCATCTCTGGACTGGTCTCGTGAAGCATTTACATTAGATGAACAACGTCATCATGCTGTGGTGACTGCATTTAAAACTATGTATGACGATGGATTAATTTATCGTGGTGATCGAATTGTGAATTGGGATCCAAAAGGACAAACAACTGTTTCAGATGACGAAGTAGATCGTGAAGAAGAAATTGCTAAATTTTATTATTTTAAATATGGACCTTTTACTATTGGAACATCTAGACCAGAAACAAAATTTGGTGACAAATATGTTGTAATGCATCCTGATGATGCTAGGTTTTCTGAGTATACACATGGTCAAAAAATCGAATTAGAGTGGATAAATGGACCAACAACAGCAACCATTATCAAAGACACTGCTATCGATATGGAATTTGGTACAGGTGTTATGACCATAACCCCATGGCACAGTGCTGTAGATTTTGAAATCGCTGAAAAATATAATTTAGACAAAGAGCAAGTTATCGACATGTACGGAAAACTATTACCTATTGCTGGAGAATTTGCTGGAATGAAAATAGAAGAAGCTCGTGCAAAGATTGTTGAAAAATTAGACTCCAAAGGTCTTTTGGTAAAAATAGAAGATAATTATAAACACCAAAAAGCAATATCTCAAAGAACAAAAGCAACTATCGAACCTCAAATCATGAAACAATGGTGGATTGATGTAAATAAACCTATCGTAAGAAGAGGTAATCTTTCGTTAAAAGAATTAATGTTACGCGCAGTACGCGAAGATGGTGTGTCTATTATCCCAGACCGATTTGAAAAGATTTATTTTAATTGGATTGAAAATCTTCGTGATTGGAATATCAGCCGACAAATTTGGTACGGACACCAAATCCCTGTTTGGTATGACAAAGAAAATCAAGAAAAAATTCATGTTGGCACAAAACCAGACGGTGATAATTGGGTACAAGATCAAGACACTTTAGACACTTGGTTTTCATCTGGACTATGGACATTCTCGACACTTGGCTGGCCTGAAAATACAAACGATTTGAAAACATATCACCCAACATCAGTATTAGAAACAGGTCACGATATTATTTTCTTTTGGGTTGCTCGTATGATTTTAATGAGCACGTATTTATTGGATGAAGTTCCATTTAAAACAGTATATATGCACGGAATGGTTTTGGACAAAAATGGAAAAAAAATGAGTAAATCAAATCCAGAAACAGCTATTGACCCCCTTCTGACGATTGAAAAATACGGAGCTGATGCATTGCGCATGGCGATGCTTATAGGAGTTGGGCCAGGTCAAGACGTAAGCCTCTCCGAAGACAAAATCAAAGCGTATTCTAAATTTGCAAATAAAATCTGGAACATTACGAGATATATTTTAGAAAATGCTGATGAGACAAAAGGAACTACTGAGTCAGCAAGCACAGACAGCGACCCTCTAAAATATCTTTCCGAATTTCAAGAATTTAAAAAAGAACTAACTCTTGATATGGAGAATTATCGTTTTCATTTAGCTTCTGAAAAAATATATCAATACATCTGGCACACTTTCGCAGATATTATAATAGAAGAAAGTAAAAACTCTGAAGAAATTAGAAAAATACTTTTGCCTATCTGGACAGATTGTCTAAAAATGCTTCACCCTTTTATGCCTTTCATCACCGAAGAAATATGGTCGAATATTTCGAAAGAAGATAATTTGCTCCTCGTGCAAAAATGGCCGGAATAGATCCTAAAATTTTAGGTTTTGCTTTACTTGCTGGGTTTTTGCCTGCATTACTTTGGCTTTTTTTCTGGCTCCGTGAAGACAAAGATAATCCAAATCCAAACATCTTGCTGACTATATGCTTCATACTTGGGATGGTTTCTGTTTTCTTGGTTCTTCCAATACAAGAATTTATCGACAAAACTTTTGAAATACACAACTATAAAGTAGTTCTCTGGGCTGGAGCAGAAGAATTATTAAAATTCTTGATAGTCCTCGCTGTTTTATATAAAACAAAATTTGTAAAAGAGCCTTTGGATTGGCCTATATATATAATCACTGGAGCTTTGGGTTTTGCTGCTTTGGAAAATATGCTTTTTATTATAAAACCTCTATCAGAGAATCAACCTATGCTCTCGATAATGACGAGCCAACTAAGATTCCTCGGATCTACTTTACTTCACGCTGTCGCGAGTGGAATTATCGGCATATCTTTGGGACTTGCTTTCTTTTTACAAAATCAAAAAAAGGAAATTTATTTTTTTATTGGATTTATCCTCGCTACGACCTTGCATAGTGTCTTTAATTTTCTTATAATTAGAAATAACGGAAGTGATTTTCTAAGAATCTTCGCCTTCCTTTGGGTCGCAACTATTATAAATATTTTACTTTTTGAAAAATTAAGAAGAATGAGCAATACAACAAACTTGCTCCAATAAAATTATGGCAATAAAAAAAAGATCTT
>CAYLLX010000059.1:0-445 GCA_964384975.1 uncultured Candidatus Saccharibacteria bacterium | reverse complement strand
GATCTTTTTTTGAAAGACTAACAGGTTCTTCAGACAATGAAGAATTTGAGGACTTAGAATTAGTAGAAACAGACGAAGACGAAGAAGAGGAAAATATGGGTACATGGATGAAAGAAGAAGCTGAAGAAGCTGAGCTTACTGTCGATGTTTATCAGACTCCTCAAGATATCATAGTGCAAGCTATGGTCGCGGGAGTAAAACCCGAACACCTAGAGTTGACTATCGCTCGTGATATGATAACAATAAAGGGTAAAAGAGAAGAAACAAAAGTTATAGATGAAGATAATTTCTTCGTAAAAGAACTTTACTGGGGTACTTTCTCCAGAACTCTCCTCCTCCCCCAAGAAGTCGAACCCGAAGAAGCCGAAGCGACAGAAAAACACGGACTTCTCACAATCAAACTCCCAAAGATAGACAAAGAAAAAAAGAGAAACGTAAAAGTAAA
>CAYLLX010000058.1:225-3827 GCA_964384975.1 uncultured Candidatus Saccharibacteria bacterium | reverse complement strand
CGCCAAAGGGTGACGTGGTGGATTTGCCAAATGATTCTTCGCCGATAGATTTTGCTTTTGCAATACACTCTGAAATCGGAGAACATGTCTCTAGTGCTAAAGTAAATGGCAAAATGGTTCCCATACATACGAAACTTCAAAATGGAGATATGGTAGAAATAATAACCAAAAAAGACGCTCATCCTTCTGATAAATGGCTTGATTTTACAAAGACAACACTTGCAAAGAAAAACATAAAGCAATACACAGACAAAAACTCTCTCCTTGAGAGATTAAAATCTTTTAGTAATTTCAAAGGTTTTAAACGCTAAAATTAGAAATATCGTAAAGAGAAGGATCTTCTTCATCTTTTGTACTGTCGTCTATCGGGTTGTTTTTTTCATCTACAACAAGAAGAGAAGTATTTTCTCCTGTACTTTCTGTCTTTTCTACCTCTAGAGCATTTAGACTTTGACTTATATGTTTATCTAAAAGCAAAGAAGCACTTTTTTCTACACCAGAAGCTTTGATCAAGTTAAGTATTTCGCGTAAATCTTCGGTAGAAAAAAAGTCTATTTTTATTTGTCCGCCTTCTTCTTTTCTGTCTATGTGCACACGAGTGCCTAGCTTGTCTTGGAATTCTTCTTCGAGTTCTACTATCTCAGGGTCAGGGATGAATTCTTTTTTGCGAACTCTATCATAGGCTATCTTGCGAGCAAGCTTTTCGGCTTCACGAACTGTTATTTTTTTGTAAACTATTTCTTTGAATAATACGAGTTGTTCTTCGGGATGATCGCTTAGCATGAGAAGAGGTCGAGTGTGTCCTTCGGTTATTTTACGTTCGGATAAACCATCCAAAATCTCATCTGGTAAAGCTAAAATACGCAAAGAGTTTGAAACGTATTCGCGACTTCGTCCCATCTTTTTCGCTATTTCATTGTGAGTAAATTTGAATTCACTTGCGAGTTGTTGAAAAGCACGAGCTCTGTCTACTGCGTTGAGGTCTTCTCTTTGTAGGTTCTCTATAATAGCGAGCTCGAGTTTCATCATAGAAGAATCCCCGACGCGTATTATCGCAGGCACCTGAGAAACTCCAGCAAGCGTTGCAGCACGTAAACGACGCTCTCCAGCTATAAGCTCGTATTCGGTAATTAATCCTCCGTCTTCTTTTTCTCTTTCTATGCGAGAGACAGTGAGAGGTTGTAAGACTCCGTATTGTTTTATCGAATTAGCCAAATCACGCAAACGTTCTTCGTCGAACTCTTTGCGGGGTTGGTATGGGTTTGGTTTTATTTTATCTGTATCGATCCAGAAAATTGAATTTGAATATAAATTGGACATAAGATGATTTTAACATAAAAATATTTTTTGCAAAAATAAAAGCCCTCGGGGAGAGGGCTTTATGGTACAATTCAAAAAAAATCAGACTTCAGGTTGAATAAGAGAGAAGTCAATCTTACAACCTGTAATATATGATCTATTTTTTATTTCTTTGTAAATATCTTTAAAAGATACAACAGAATAATCTTTTAAAGAATATCCTAAAGAACAGAAAATTTTTGCAATCTTATCTGAATTCAAAATTTTTTGTTTTAGAAATTCAGAATTAAGAGTTCTTAAAATACTCACCTCTTCTTTGAATAAGTAGGGGTAAGAATTTCTTTTTTCCTCATGAACATAATGAGTAAAAAAGAAAAATAAGTCTTTGTCTTCTTCTTTCTTTATTTCTATAAATTGTTTTTTTATAACAATTTCTTTATTTGAATTAAATAATCTTTCTTTTTCAAAAAAAAGATTAAGTATTTCAATCATGTCTTCATGATCCAACTTTAAATGCAAAGCAGTCAATTGATCATTTAAAACAATAGGCGAAATTTTTGATATCTTTTCCATTGTGTACAATTTAAGTTCAAAATAAAAATACCATAATAAAATAAATAAATACATATTGATTTTTCTTTTAAATTGAAGTATTATATTTTTATCCGCCGAAGAGGCGGGTTCATGCCCAGCCTGCCTCATCGGCAGACAAACCTGCATTGAGTTCTTAAGAAAATTTAAATAATATGCCCAGGTGGCGGAACCTGCCTGCCGGCAGGCAGGTTGGTAGACAAAAAAATAAAATGTATTATGTTTATGTAATAAAAAGCAAAATTAGAAATTATATTTATGTTGGAATTTCTAACAACATAGAAAGAAGAGTAAGTGAACACAATTCGGGGAAAAACAAAACAACAAAACCTTATAGACCATTTGATATTTTGTTGACAGAAACATATAATACAAGAATGGAGGCAAGAAAAAGAGAGAAGTATTTAAAATCTGGTGTGGGTAAAGAGTTCCTAAAAAAAATTTAAATAATATGCCCAGGTGGCGGAATTGGTAGACGCAAACGACTCAAAATCGTTCGGGGGCAACCCCATGAGAGTTCAAGTCTCTCCCCGGGCACATTTTAAAAATCCTGCAAAATTATTGCAGGATTTTTACTTGCATAAAATATATCACATATGATATATTTATATTATGGAAAATAAAAACATATCACAAAAAGAAATCGGTTCATTTATCAAAGAACTGCGAGAAAAAAGAGGCATTACTCAAGAAGCTTTCTCTAAAGCTCTAAATACTTCTCAGAGTGCAATAGCTAGGATAGAAAAAGGTGAACAAAACTTAACGACGGGCATGCTCAACAAAATAGGAGAAATCCTCGAACATAAAATAGTTTCGCTGAGTAAATCTACAGACTTTCTTATAGAAGGCGGGCACAAGCTTTCGGGAACAATACGCACGAGTTATTCGAAGAACGGCTCGGTCGGACTGCTTTGTGCTTCCCTGCTGAACAAAGGCAAAACAACACTACACGGTATCGCTCGCATAGAAGAAGTAAATAGAGTCATCGAAATACTCGAAAGTATCGGAGTAAAAATAACTTGGACAGGTGAACACACTCTCGAGATAAATCCCCCAAAGAAATTTAATTTAAATACTTTAAACAAAGAGTCTGCGATAAAAACAAGGTCTATACTTATGACGATAGGTCCCCTTGCGCATTTAATTCCCTCTTTTAAGATTCCTCATGCTAGTGGTTGCCACCTAGGTAAACGCACCATAGCAGCGCATATTTACGCATTAGAAGAACTAGGTATAAAAATAAAAGTAACACAAGAAGACTACCAAATTACAACTAAAAAACTCGCGCCAACAGAAATAATAATGTACGAAGCTGGAGACACAGCAGTAGAAAATATACTCACAGCAGCAGCGAGAATTCCTGGTAAAACTACTATCAAATTTGCAAGTTCAAATTACATGGTTCAGGAAATATGTTTTTTCTTGGAAAAATGCGGAGTAAAGATAGAAGGCATCGGGACTTCTACTTTGACTGTACACGGAGTAAAAGAAATAAATCAAACTATCGAATATCACAACAGCGAAGACCCTATCGAGTCTATGATGTTTGTCGCGGCAGCTATCGCAACAGATTCAAAACTAAAAATAACTCACGTGCCGATAAATTTTATGGAATTAGAATTATACAAATTGGGCAAGATGGGATTGAAATATGAAAAAGGCAAAGTTTATAAAAGTGAAAATGGAAAAACAAATCTAAGCGACGTGACCAT
>CAYLLX010000058.1:0-215 GCA_964384975.1 uncultured Candidatus Saccharibacteria bacterium | reverse complement strand
TGCAAATCCATACCCGGGGATCAACATGGACAACCTCCCCTTCTTTGCTATCCCTGCGATAAAAGCAAAAGGGCAAACTTTGATTCATGACTGGAGTTATGAAAACAGAGCGATATATATGGCTGAGTTAAATAGGATGGGCGCACAAGTAACCCTAGCAGATCCGCACAGAGTCTATATCGAAGGAGGTTCGACTTTCAAACCTGCGCAAGTCG
>CAYLLX010000057.1:0-3844 GCA_964384975.1 uncultured Candidatus Saccharibacteria bacterium | reverse complement strand
TCCTTTTACAGAATTAAAGGATGATAGCTTACTTAGCCAAGAAGAAAAATGCATAATTCAGGAATCTTTTATTGCAATGTGTGAATTAGCAGAGAAATATGCTGAAGATGATAAATCTTTTGAAAAGCATTCCATTATGGAGCTAGCTCATCCAATAGAAGTAATAGATAATTTTCCTAGATTTCTACTCGAAAAGTAATTATTTATTGATTTTAAAAAAAGAGTAAAACAAAAGCGATATATCTCGCTTTTGTTTTATTTGTTTCTATTTTATTTAAAACTCTTTTTAAACTTCTCTGTTATCATCGAGTAGCAGAGCTGAGCTGCGCCGTATTCTGTGAGAGTTGTTTCTTTCATCGGGAAAACTTCTACTATGTCCGCACCGATTAATTCTTTTGCAGAGATAGCTTTTTCTAAAAGATTCACACCATACCACCAATCAAGACCACCTTGAACCGGAGTACCTGTGCCCGGCATAAATGCAGGATCAAAACCGTCTACGTCTATCGTTATGTATAAATATTTTGTTTTGATGCTTTTGATTATCTCTTCTATTTTTGGTACTTTCCAGCCCCCATTTTCACGAGGCATACCCCATTCAAAAACTTTGATATTGTTTTTTGGATCATTAAAATATTCATATTCGTCTCTTGAGTATGTGCGAATGCCGACAGAAACGATAGGGAAGCCGAGTTCATTTGCACGACGCATAACACAAGAGTGAGCGTATTTTGTCGGCTTGTCGCTATAGTCTCCGTCATCATTTCTAAAATCACAGTGTGCGTCTATTTGTAGGATAGTTACGTCTTTTGGGTTGTATTTTTTAGAAAGAGCATTTACGAATCCCGCACTCACAGAATGCTCTCCTCCTAAAAGAAAAATAAATTTGTCTTGATTTACTATTTTTTCGCATTCGTCACTTATTTTTTTATAAACTTTTTCTGGAGAAAGCTTGTCTAAGTTGCCTAGATCTTTGTGAGCTATTTTTATAAAATCTACGGGTTCTTTTTTAAGTTTTCTGTCAAAAAATTCTATTTGTTTTGATAATTGCCCTATGACTGCTTTTGGACCCTTGGCGGTGCCTTTGTGGGAAGAAGCTGTTTTTTCATAAGGAGCAGAGACGATAACGACATCTGCATTTTTAATATTTTTTTCATTTATTATTGATTGAGCCATAGAAAAATACTAGCATTTTTTATTAATTTTGTAAAAAAGAGATATTCTGTATTTTATATACAAATTGATTTTTCTGTGATATTCTATTTTTAGAAAAATTTAAAAGTAAATATGAAAGAAATAATTTTACAGTTCATAAGGTTTAGAACTTTGTGGGCTTATCGTTTTAATGATTGGCGTAATGTACCAATTAAAGAATGCGGAGAAAATTTAGTTCCTTTACCTATTCACCAAAAATACCCTTTCTATGCAAAAGAAATGGGCTTAACTCAAGACGAAAGGGTGTTTTTAAGAGAAGAGGTTTATGATAGATATCTTGTGGCTAGAGATTTTGTTGCAAGAAGAGGTTATGATCTTGTGGTGTATGATGGCTGGAGGTCTTTAGATGTTCAAAAGAATTTATTTTGGATTTATTTAAAAGAATTCACCGTCGAGAGATTTCATTTGCAAGAAAAGTTCTCTAAAACAAAAACACCAAGAGAAATCCAAGAATGTTTTAATTCTTTACCAGAAGACACTCAAGAAGTTTTAAGAGAAGCCAATAGAACTTTTGTTAGTTGGCCTTCTGACCACCTAGAGAAACCTTCTCCTCATTTTACTGGAGGGTCTGTGGATGTTTGGCTTCATAGGGATGGCCACCCTGTAAATATGGGTGTACCTTTTGATTTTATGGAAATTGAAGCTGGAGCATTTTGGCACTTAAAGTTTTTTAAGCCAAAAACAAATATCAAAATAACCAGAGAGGTTGCAGAGAGGAGGACTCTTTTGGTTTATGCCATGTGGAGCGCTGGATTTTCTTGCTATCCTCCAGAGTTTTGGCACTATAACTATGGCAACCAAATGGATGCTATGGTTAAAGGATGTTTTGCTAAATATGGGCCAATTGCCCCATAATTTATATAGCCAGCTACATAAAAATATTTTTATTTGTGTAGCTGGCTATTTTTTTATATAATCTATTTATGCAAAAGAAAAAAATTATTGTTTTATGTGGAGGGGTTTCTAGTGAACATGAGATTTCTTTGGCTTCTGGATTGGAAGTAGAGAAAAATTTAGACAAAGAAAAATACAATGTATCTAGGGTTATTATTCAAAAAGACGGTTCTTGGGAGAAGGTTTCTGTTTTAGGTAAAAAGGTGAGTGTTAAAAATAAAAACGGTATGGATTTACTTATGAAAGAAAAACCTGATCTTGTTTTTATAGTTATGCACGGCAAAAATGGAGAAGACGGAAAAATACAAGCACTTTGTGATATTTTAAACATACCTTATACGGGGTCCGGAGTTTTGGCGAGTAGTCTCGCTATGAATAAATACGCAACTTGCAATATGGTCTCAGGGGAGATTTTATTTGCTGATCTTCTTTTGGTTTCGCGTTTGGATTTAAAGAAAAACAAAAAAGCTTTATTTGAAAAAATAAAAAGTACGATAGGGTATCCTGCCGTTGTAAAGCCAAATGAATCAGGCTCGAGTGTCGGAGTTTTTATTGTAGACGGAGAAAAAGCGCTTGCAAATGCTTTGATTAAATCACTTAAGGAAGATGCTTTTGTTTTAGTACAAAAATATATAAAGGGTAAAGAATTTACTTGTGGAGTTTTAGGTAATTTTAATAATCCAGAAGATATCCTCGCTATGCCTGTTATAGAGATAATACCAAAGAGTAAATTTTTCGACAGAAAAACAAAATACGACGGCACAACGAGTGAAATATGCCCTGCTATTATTCCTCAAAAATTAGAAAATCAAATAAAAGAAAACTCTATTAAAGCTCACAAAATGCTTTTGTGTGACGGGCTCTCTCGAACTGATTTTATTTTTGACGGCAAGAAACTTTTCTTTTTAGAGACTAATACTATCCCCGGAGCAACGAGTGAAAGCCTCGCTCCAAAAGAAGCAAAAGCTATGGGCTTCACATATGCAGAATTTTTAGACATCCAAATAAACCTCGCTTTTGCGAAAAATATCTAGAGTTTGTTTATTTCAAAACCTTCTTTTGTGTCGAGGATTTCGTAGCCGAGGGAATTTATTTTTTCTCTTATTTCGTCACTTAGTGCGTAATTTTTTTCTTGTTTTGCTTTGAGTCTAGCTTCTGCGAGAGAGGAGACTTCTTCGGGTATTTCTATTTTTTGTAAATTTTCTAATCCTATTCCTAAAACTTTATCAAAGTCTAAAAGTGTCGCTTTTTTGTTTTCTTTTGAGATGCTCTCGTCTTTTAAAAGTTCCCATATTAAAGCTACGGCTTTTGGTGTGTCTAAGTCGTCATTTACAAAAGAAGTAAATTTTTCCTTATAATCTGCATCCGCTTCGCCTGATGCCTCTCCGAGGTCCAAAAAGCCTTTGTAGAGCCTTTTTAGGGCATTTTCTGTACCTTCTATTGTCTCCCAGACGAAGTTTACTTTGGTGCGATAATGGGCCATGAGTAGCCAAAAACGATAAGAAAGGGGATTGATATTTCTTTCTTTTAAATCTTTTAAAGTGAAAAAATTGTTTTCACTTTTGGCCATTTTTTTATTATCAACAAAAACCCATTCACTATGCATCCAGTATTTTGAAAACTTTTTATGAGTACTTGCTTCACATTGAGCTATTTCATTTTCGTGGTGGGGGAACATATTGTCTATACCTCCTGTGTGCAAGTCGATACTTTCTCCGAGTTCTGTCATACTCAT
>CAYLLX010000056.1:0-4083 GCA_964384975.1 uncultured Candidatus Saccharibacteria bacterium | reverse complement strand
TAAAAATAAATTTTTAAATTTAAAAAGTTTTTCTTTTATTATCGAAGCCTCCGAATGAGCGAGTATTTCTACCTGAGGATTTTTGATGATATATAAAATATTATCTTTTTTCAAATAAGACACATAATCAAAAAGCTTGCCTTGAGGAGTGGTGAAATTCTCTGGTTTTTCGAGTTCACCCGAAACACGCAAACGGTCTCCATAAGAGAGTTCTGTACCAAAAGGCAAAGAGAGCAAGATGTTGGTTTTTTCTTTTTTATTTTTAACTTCTATTATAGCCTTTAGATTAAATTCTCTTTTTTCTACTTCATCGATCACCACTCCCTCCAAAGTTACTTTTTGTAAAAGATTATTTTCTAAATAAGACGGATATTGCCTCTCTGAGACACCAAAACGCCAAACACCAACAAATAAAAATATAGTTATAAATAAAACACTAATTAATACTTTTGTATTTTTAGAGAAAAAAGAAAAATACAACACAAAAACCAAAGCCAAAAAAGAAATAAATAAATAGTGAAAAATATTGAAAATAAAAAAGGAGCGCAAAAGCACTCCCAAAACAAAACCTATACTTATGCAATAAAATATATTATCGCGCATTTTATTTTTGTTTTAATTAAAAATCATTTTTTAAGTCTATGTATTCTTCGTCTGCAAAAGAAGTCGCTATTTCATCCACCCTATCATTCTCCGGATGCCCACTATGACCTTCTACATAATGCCATTTCGGTTTAAAATATTGATTAAGTTTATGTAATTCTTGCCAAAGTTCTTGATTTAAAACTGGTTTTTTGTTTGCAGTCTTCCATCCATTTTTAACCCAATTTAAAATCCAAGAATTTACTCCATTGATAACATATTTAGAATCAGAAAAGATCTCTATTTCTCCAGTTAAATTTTTATCTTGTAAAAATTTCAAAGCCTCAATAGGAGCAGTAAGCTCCATTTGATTGTTTGTACCCTTATCTCCTCCATATCCTCCGAGCTCTTTTACTTTATCTCCTAAAGTAATCTTCGCTCCAAAACCGGAAGGTCCTGGATTGCCTCGTGCCGCACCGTCTGTATAAATTATAATCTTATTCATCCCGTTAAATATTTTTGATTAATTTATAATTACACTGCACATTGTTATATTCTAATAACACAACATTACTCATACCCGCTGTTTAAAATACTTAACGGGATTCATATTTATATTATATCAACAATTCTCAATCTTAGCTCATCTTTACCTCGGAAATTTGTAAAATCAAAACTCGCATACAGATTTACAGAAAAACCTTCTTCCAAAAATCTCCCAAAAGAATTCTCATCAGAGAAAAAAGCTATTGCTGTTTGTTTGTTTTTATCTTTATCTTCGAGAGTAAGCTCCAAATGCTCCATAGAATTATTCTTGCCGAATTTTTTAATTTTAATTATTGTTACGTCTTCAAATAAAAATACAGGTTTTGGATTTGAAAAACCAAAAGGAGCAAGTTTGCATATATCTCTCCAAGTTTTTATATTTACCATACTAAAATTCATTTTTGTATCAAAAAATATTTCTTTTGCATCTTTTAATACAGAAACTTTTTCATATTTTAGAGACAGCTCTTCTTCCAAAAAGTGAATCTTTTCTTCATGCACAGTAAATCCTCCTGCGAGTTCATGCCCTCCATGCTCAACAAAAGACTCCGTACTAGAACGCATAAGCTCCACCACGGATACAGACCCGTCAGAACGACAAGACCCTTTTATACAATCATTCTCATCTCTCCCCCAAACAAAAACTGGTTTTTGATATTTGTCTAAAATCTTACCCGCAACCAAACCCAAAACCCCTATTTTCCATTTTGGATTACCGACGACGATAACATTCCTCATTTCTCTTTTTTCAAATAAAGTATTTACTTCACGCATTATGCTTTTTACTATATTTTTTCTTTCATCATTTATTTTACTTAAGTAAAGAGCTGTTTCATTGGCTTCTACTGTGTCTTTTGTGGCAAGAACCTTAAAACCATACATAGGGTCACTCATACGAGAAGCTGCATTTATCCGAGGCGTTATCATAAATCCGACGTCGTCTTCGGTCAGGTTTGTTTGTTTTATTTTCATAATTGCAAGCAATTTCTGCAATCCCGGACGAGGAGATTTTTTTAAAACTTTCATACCAAAATAAGCAAAAACTCTATTCTCTCCGAGTAAAGGCACCATATCAGAAAGAGTCGCCAGTCCCACCATATCTAAAAGCCACTTCTCCCAACCATCTTGTATTTTGTAATATTTTATATATTTAAATAAAAACCCTTGAACAAATTTAAAAATAACTCCTGAGCCACAAAGCATAGGTTCCGGATAAGAATCTGTTTTAGGATTTAAAATAGCAAAAGCTTTTGGCAAAAACATCTCACCTTTCTCGTCTAATTTAGGTAAATGGTGGTCTGTGACTATTACATCTATTCCATAAACCTCTGCTTGAGCTATCTCTGCTATAGCCGTGACACCGAGGTCTATCGTTATTATCAAATTCACCCCTTCGTCTCTAAATTTCTCAATCGCCGACATATTGAGCCCGTAACCTTCGCTATTTCTCTGAGGGATATAAACTTCATAATTTTTATAATTTATTTTTTCAAATAAATCACTAAGCGTAACTGCTCCTGGAATACCGTCACAATCATAGTCTGCATAAATTATTATTTTTTGATTATTCTCAAAAGCTTCAAAAAGTCGCACACAAGCACGCTCCATATCTTTCATCAAAAAAGGATCATGAGTGCATTTTTCATAATCTGGATTTAAAAATCTATCTATCTCCTCTTCTTCAGTGATTCCTCTTTTTTCAAGCAAAATCTTTACAAAATCTGATATCATAAAGACAATTTTATCATATATGTTAAAATAGTGATACGTGTCCCGTAAAAATATTTTAAATGACGGGAATAGGTAATATAAATAAAGAAATAAAAATAATGTGTAGTGTAATTATAAATTAATCAAAAATATAAACGGGATGAATACAGAAAATTGTATATTTTGTAAAATTATAAAAAATGAAATACCAAGCGAAAAAATCTATGAAGATGAAAAGGTTTTTGCTTTTATGGATATAAAACCTGTATCAGAGGGGCACATACTCCTAATACCCAAAGAGCACACCCCTTGGATGCAAGACGTATCAGACGAAACAATCGAATATATTTTTAAAAAAGCTAAAAACTTGATGCAGGTTCTAAAACA
Source organism: uncultured Candidatus Saccharibacteria bacterium (assembly GCA_964384975.1). Lineage (GTDB taxonomy): Bacteria > Patescibacteriota > Minisyncoccia > Phycocordibacterales > UBA9973 > UBA9973. The sequence goes on along the minus strand of CAYLLX010000056.1, from coordinate 858 downwards.
GTCCTTGGGTTGTGATTTTGTTCAGCTCTCCATCGTCGGAGAAGAAGTACCTCATTTTCACATACACCTAATACCTAGATACTTTGACGATAATCTGCCTAGGTGGATCACCAAAAACTACACCGCAGAGGAAATGCGAGAATACGCTGAAAAAATAAAAACGAATATTTAAAAAAATCAAAACCTGCGGAGGGTTCCCCTCCGCAAGAAAATTTGTAAAAAAATAAGCAACGTTTGCACGCTGCTTAAATACTGTGGATCGCAGACTGCTATTCGTCTGACACTTCAACCCTACCTTCAAACAAAAAATCCCCAAAAGAAACCTCGGGTCTTCTTCCACAAAGACTCCAAAGTTCCATTTTTTGGAATTCTTCTATCTTGGAATCTAGACAAAGAATTGCCACTCTGCAAATATTACCTGGGGCAATTTCTACTTTTTGGACTCTTACAGAGAAAATCTCTCTTGAAGAATTAATATTTGAAATAAATTTTAAATATTTACCTTGCAATTCCAAGGATTTTTCAATATCCCAAGGATCTTCCATGGAGACCACGGACAAAAATTTTCTTAATTCCATAATTTTAAACCAGCTCTCGTTGTGAAACTGCGAGATTTGCGTCCTTTGCGCTTAATACTGGTTACATCTTTTTATATTATATCACAAATATAAAGAAAAAGCAAATAGCTTTTTATGTCTTTATTTCAAAGCTTTGATTCCTGGCAAAGTTCCATTGGCTAAAAAGTCCAAAGTCGCTCCACCTCCCGTAGAAACAAAAGAAAAATTTTTCTCCATTTTCATTTTTGATATTAGTGCAACAGTATCCCCTCCTCCTATCACAGAAAAAGCTTTTGTTCTT
>CAYLLX010000055.1:0-4197 GCA_964384975.1 uncultured Candidatus Saccharibacteria bacterium | reverse complement strand
CTTGGGACGAATATATCGGCCAAAAACACATAAAAGACAACGTAAAAATCCTTTTACGGGCTGCTGAAGAACGCGGGCACATACCGGAGCATTTGCTTTTTTATGGGCCTCCAGGACTAGGTAAAACAACAATAGCGCACCTTATCGCCAAAGAGACAAAAAGACAAATCAAGATAACTTCCGGTCCAGCGATAGAAAAAGTCGGAGACCTCGCCTCTATCCTCACAAATCTCTCCCCTGGAGATATAGTTTTTATCGACGAAATACACAGGCTCAACAAGATGGTCGAAGAAATACTCTACCCTGCTATGGAGTCGGGAGTATTAGATATAATAATAGGCAAAGGCCCTTCGGCTCGCACAATACAACTCGACTTGCCTCCTTTTACTTTGATCGCTGCGACGACGAGAGTGTCTATGGTTTCTTCGCCTCTTCGCTCTAGGTTTTCTGGAGGAGTTTTTCGTTTAGAATTTTACACAGACGAAGAGATAGCAGAAATAATAAAACGCTCTAGTAAACTTCTGAACACAGAACTCTCTCAAGACGCGCTCATGGAGATAGCAAAAAGAAGCAGATACACTCCCCGCACAGCCAACTATTTTCTAAAAAGAGTTCGCGATTTTGCACAAGTACACAAAAAAGAACTCGACCCGAAAACAGTCCGCGAAGCTTTGGCTATGCTTGCTATCGACGAAATAGGACTCAATGCGAGTGATAGAAAATTTTTGGAAATACTTATCGAAAAATTTAACGGTGGACCCGTCGGATTAAAAACACTAGCGACTGCCCTATCTGAAGAAGACGACACAGTCGAAGAAGTTATCGAGCCATACTTGATACAAATGGGCCTCATCGAACGCACCCCCCGCGGACGCACAGCCACAAAAAAAGCGTACGAACATTTGGGATTTACCCCGTAACTCGAGAGTGACTGGGGTTTACCCCGTAGTTCGAGAACGACTGGGGTTTACCCCGCAACTTGAGAGTGACTAGGGTTTGAGCTAGAAAAAATAAAAAATTAGTATAAGTTGCTGTGAGTATCTATGTCGATTAAAAGCACTGTATCTTTATCTATATATTCAAAAATGAGCCTATAATCCCCTGTAATGTTTATACTATTGAATCCCGCATATTCTCCTTTAAGTTTATGATTGTTTAGTATAGGATTTAAAGAATCTTCTTTTAAGATCCTAATTTTTATTTTAATTTGTTGTTGGATTTTAACATCCTTCTTTTTAAAAGATTTTACAAACTTTTTTGAAGGAATAATAATAAACATAAAAAAATTAAGACATTAAATATTTTTCAAGATCTTCTAAATTTGTAAAACTTTTTAATTTACCATTTTTATAATCTTCCCTAGCTTCTTTTATTGCTTTTTGCAAACGAGCATTTGGTATTTCTTTTGCTACGAATTCAATTCTTTTTTCAATGATTATTTTCTTTAGATAATCATTTAGAGCAATAGAGAAATTGAGCCCCATTTCATCTAGGACTTTTTTTGCTTCTTTTTTTAATTTTGCATCTGTTTTAAAATTTATTATTGCTTGAGCCATATATACACAGTATATACAGAGTATACATACAAGTCAATGCTATTTGTGGATAACAATATCCAAAGAAAAGAAATAAGAAAAGTCTGGTTTAAAGGTCAACAACAAAAATAATACGAGGAAGAGAGATTTTGCTCAGATGAGCAAATATTATTCCGTTAAATTTAAACCAGACTTTTCCTATCAAACCACCATTTTAAAAATGATGATTTGAAAAAGAAAGGAAAGGTTTGAAATCATCGCCCCTTTCCAAAATTAACCCGCACCCAATTCAATCACCCTTGGGCAAACACCCTTGGAGGATCCATCTCTCTACTCGCTCGATACGAGTCTGGAGAGAAATTTCTTTAACATTAAGCCCAAGCTCTGCGGGAATTTTCCCGCAAGCAAGGGCCACGATCCTAGTCTGCATCTCGTCATTGCAGACTAGATCACCGTCACTGTGTTGCCAGTGACAGTTTTGGCAATGCTCTCTCCAAGGATCGGAAGAAAGCGTTCCTGCTTTCAATTCCTTCCGAATAGAAAGCATTGCCAAAGCTCCTATTAGCGAAGCCTGAGTTTCCTCATCCCCGCCAAATAAAATTAAATTTTCCATAACAAAACCCATCACTGGGCCCATTAATTTTTGCCTACTATTTGTATTCAGGTGTTCAGCGTCTCCCTATCTATCCCCAATTTTAAAATTAGGAACAGAATAAAGAGGAAGAGCTTTTCAAAAAAGCTCTTCCAAAAAAACCCTAAACCCATTTATCCAGATCATACTTAAGGAAATAATCCTCGTCGTCTGGAAAAACTTTGCCCAAATACTTCACCAGCCTTCCATCTGGAAGGGGGGTGAATGTATGAGCGGACCGCTCTTCAAGAACTTCTACAAGCTCTTTGGGAGTTTTATATTTTTCCCCCACTGAAGAGCATGCAGCTCTGTAGATGTAGATATCATCACCAACCTTCTTGATGGCCATGATATATCCACCCCAGAACAAACCCCACCTCCATCCCAGATGGTCGACCTTATGATGGTCACTGTCGTCCATCACAAAAGTAGTTATAGGCACTTTTCCGTACCCATAACTGGTATATCCTGAAAAGGATACACCTCTCTCATGAAAGAAAGAACATTCACCGTCTTTGTTTCCCAAGCTTGGGAAATGAAAAAATTTGGTTTTACCCTCAATCTTTTCGATTGGGAAAAAACCAAACTCTTTGTTTTCAAGATTTTCATCCAGAGCGATCGCTCCGGATTTCTCAATTTCAACCCTCAACTTTTCATCATACTGCTGATGAAAAGTTTTCCACGCCGCAATTTTTTGCTGGCGCTTGGAACTTGGGTCTTTTGACATACGATCAATTCTTTTCCCCGTATTGAGGCTATAGACCCCAACAAGGGAATATTGATCCCATGACTTATGTAAGTCATTCGGGAGAATACACCCATACGCCTTAATAACAAAGACTAAATCTTTGTTATTTTCAGAAAATACTATAACGGTTCCATTCTCTCTGTAATGGTAACCATTATACTCAACCCCCTTTCCAGGTATCTCCCCTTTAAAAACCTGCATCCAGTCTATTCTAGACGAAGCAAGTTTTTCAACTTTTTCAAGTTTTTCTTGGTTTTCAAGAGCAAACTTAAAAGGTGAATCATAGCCCCTCAAATCTAAAAAAATTTTTGAGGTATCTATCGTACCATCAACAATATGGCAACGATAGATCCAACCTGGTATTTTCCATTCCTGACTCGAAGAAGCCATTATTTTTTTGGCTTCTTCTTTTGACTCTTCTGAAAGAAGATAAACTTCTTTCTCCCCCCACTGCCCTCCAATATATCCGTGGTGGAAGTCTCTCCCGCAAGATGCGTGGAGGTTGAAGAAAACAAAATGTCCATTTGGATCAGCAACCTTCTCTCCCTCAAAATAATTGGACCGCTCTCGGTATCCAATCTTTTGGGGGTCAAAGGTTGATTCATCATACACAGCTTCATCAGAAGCTGCCAAAAAAATATGCAATGATGTTTTATCTAACATACTCAAACCTCTCTCGAGGCCCATTAAGTTTTTGCCTACTATTTGTATTCAGGTGTTCAGCGTCTCCCTATCAATTTACAAAGTTATTTTAAAAAATAGTTTGTAAACTGAATAAAGAGGAAGAGTTTTGAAATTATCGCTACTCTTCCAGACTTAACCCAACTTGCAGTTTTTTCGAATTTGAAATATTTTAAATATTTCAAAACGGATCCTTTCTGCTAGACCATGTCTTTTTGTGACTAATGCTTCACAGCATCTTCACCTTTCCGGGGACAAACCGGATGAAATAACTAAAGGCTGGAGGTCAACTCCATGGCATGAGCCACGGCGTCTTCCTTCTCAGGATAGACAGCCATGAAGCCACTGTTGTGGCAAAATGACTGCCTAGGGTCACTCGGAATACGAAAAACTTCCGTATCTCGAGTGACGACCTGAAAACCTCCCCTTGTATTTGGGGAGATGAGAAGGATTACTCCTTCCTCCTCCGCCAATTTCTTCCAACCCGGTAATTCCGCAGGGTCAGAAGAAATTTTTACTCTTGGGGAGATTTTCTCCAAACCTCTCCACTTCTGGAGGGTTTGGACGGCCTTTTCTGCCACAAAAATTTTTGCAGCGATAAT
>CAYLLX010000054.1:0-4538 GCA_964384975.1 uncultured Candidatus Saccharibacteria bacterium | reverse complement strand
ATGGAAATGGAAAATAATTTGGCAAAATTTAAGGAAATTGTTATAGAAAACTTTTCTAAAAAGGATTTTAAATACCATGAATGGATGGTTGAATATCATTTAAAAATTGTTGAAAAGATCGCTATGGAACTTTGTGATATTTACAAAGAAGCAGACAGGGATATTGTTCGAGCTCTCGTTTATTTTCATGATTTTGGAAAACCGATAGATGAAGAAAATGAGAAAGCTATTACTTTAAGAGAAGGTCAAAGAGTTTTGACTGAATGTGGTTTTTCTAAAGAATTTATAAACAAAGTTGTTGAATTTTGGGAATTGATGGAAAAGAAAAATGAGATAGATTTACGCACTGCACCAATAGAAACACAAATAATGTCTTCTGCTGACGGAGCTTCTCATTTTACTGGTGTTTTTTATTCAAGTTATTTTAATGAAGATGGTGATGATTTCATGACTACACAAAAGCATCTAAGAGAGAAGATAGAAAAGGATTGGAATAGAAAAATAGTATTACCCGAAGTCCAAAAAGCATTCGAACCTTATTATCTTAGAGCAAAAGAAATGCTCGGAGAGTTTCCAAATAATTTTTTACATCGCTAGGCAAGACCTAACGATTTAAAAAGTTAATTTTAATATTTTAATAAAAAATAATTTACGATGATATATTTTGTAAGACATGGAGAAAGTGAAGCAAATCAAAAAAGAATTTTTGCTGGACAAAAAGATGATTCTGTTTTGACTGAAAAGGGAAGAGAGCAAGCAAAAACACTTGCACAAGAAATAATAGCGGAAGGAATTAAAATAAATACTATAATATCTTCTCCCTTAAATAAAAATAGATGACAGGATTATTGAATATGATATGGGTAGTTTGTCTGGAACTCCTTGGAATCCAGTGATTAATTTAGTAGAAGCTGAAGGTGTTGAAGATCCAGATTTATTTAAAAATAGAATAGAATCTTGTATTATGGAAATTTCTAAATTATCAGGTAATACTTTGTTGGTAGGGCATGGAATAGTAGCTAGAATGCTTAAAACTATTAAAGCTGGCAATGACCCAAAAACTTTTAATGAAATGCAAACTCTTCCAAATGCCTCAATCTTAAAAATTGATTGGTTGGAGTAAAATTTAACCTTAACCTTTAAACACAAAAACAATCATGAATTCTATTAAAAATAATATTACAAAAAAATACATACTTTTTGGTGTATTAGTTATCATAATTTGTTTTGTAATTTTTTTTATTTTCAAAAAACCACCTATTGATGCTGACTGGCAAGAACAATTAGCAATTGCTTCTATTGCAGAATTTGATGGAGATTTAGTTACAGTAAAAAATGTCAGAAATTTTAGATACTATCCCACAGAGCATGATATGCATGCTAATTATTATGATAAAACCTACGACCTCAGTCAGATAAAGGGTGTTTGGTATACTTCAGAGCCATTTAATGAAAATAATTTTGCAGCACACACTTTTGTTTCCTTTGAATTTAACAATGGTGACTTTTTGGGTATTAGTATAGAGGCTCGTAAGACCAAAGATCAAACTTATAGTATTTGGAAAGGAATGCTTCGCACTTATCCGCTTATATATATTGCAGCCGACGAAAGAGACCTTACTCTTTTGCGCGCAAATATTCGTAAAGATAAAGTTTATGTTTATCCAGTAAAATTAGAAAAAGCAGAGAATGCTAGGTTGTTGCTAGTTGATATGCTTCGTGAAATGAATGAACTTTCTGTTAATCCAAAATGGTACAATACTTTATTTGCAAATTGCACTTCAGTCATTGCTAAACATATCAACAAACTGACACCTGGACGTATTTCTCAATTTTCTTGGCAATTGTGGCTGACTGCTTCTGCTGATGAATTAGCTCTAAAGCATGGACTTTTAGATACGGATCTTTCTATTGAAAAAGCAAGAGAAAAATTCTTTGCAACTGATATTTCACAGAGAATAGGAGATGTCCCTGATTACTCAAAGCAGATTAGGAAATTAATTATAGATTAAATTTTGTTTTAATCCTTAAAAATATTGCTTTTTGTAAATTTACTTTACAATTTTTAATTTTATGTTATTATCTATTTAATAAATTGTACACGTTTTTAAAAAAAAGATGAAAAAAGTAATTAAAGAAACAGTTGTTATTGGTAACATTAAATATGTTTACCCTGAATTACCAACAAGAAGTTGTTTAAGAGTAGCTGTTGGGGTATTGTCTTTGTCTAATCAAAAATCAGATGTAGATGATTCTTGCATTCCAGTTATATGTGGATGGAACGAAAATCCAGCAGTTGGTTTTACTGACTTTCAGTGGTGGATAGGGTGTAATATTGAAGAATGTAGTTTTATTGTTGGGAATAAAAAAATTCCCTTTAATAAAAAAATATTTTTATCTCCTAAAGATATACATGGTGAACCTTCTGTTGTTTTAGAGTTTAAAGATGGTGCACGACTTAGATTGGTTGTAAGAGATCAAAAAAAACCAATAGAAGTTTGTGTCTCGGATGGATCAGCTGATTTCTTGAAAAAGAAAATAGCACAATACGGATACACTGATTTATCCGGAGAATAAAGAAGATTTATTGATTGCCGCCAGATATTTTGTCTGGCGGTTTTTTTATTTATTTCCGCTAGGCCTTGCCTAGCGGAAGACTTTAAAACATGTCGCAACAATTTGTTGCATTAAATCAAGGTATGTGATATTATATAAATATCAATACGAAAAGGGGCTTCACTTAGGTGACGCCCCCTTTTCATTTTTATTTCTTTTCTAGGAAATTAGGGCGGAGGCAATTCCTCCGCCCTACAAATCGCTAGGCAAGACCTAGAGATTTAAAAATATGGTTTTTCTTGTTGTTTTGTTATAAAATTAATGAATGATTATTCCAACAAAAAAATTAAATAATGGTTTTGAAATTCCTGTATATGGTCTAGGAACCTGGCAAATGGGAGGAAGAAGTGAGAGAGATTTATCAAATGATGACCAAGCTGATATTGAAGCAATTAATAATGCTATAAAATCAGGAATTATTCATATTGATACAGCAGAATCATATGCAAACGGACACTCAGAAGAACTAATAGCTCAAACCATAAAAGAAAATAATATACATAGAGAAGATCTGTTTATTGTCTCAAAAGTACACGGAAGCAATCAGGGATATGATGGTGTGATAAACGCTTGCAAGAAAAGCTTGGAAAGATTAAATACAAATTATTTAGATTTATATCTTTTACATCGATTCCCTGAAAATTTTTCTTTAAAGGAAACAATGAGAGCTCTTGTTGAATTGAAAGACATGGGGCTTGTAAAAAATATAGGGGTTTCAAATTTCAATGTTGAACATTTAAAAGAAGCTCAAAGTTATAGTAAGCATCCGATTGTTTGCAATCAGGTACATTACAATTTAAGAGTAAGAGAAATTGAACAAAGTGGGCTGTTAAAATACTGCCAGGAAAACGATATTATGATTGTTGCATATAGGCCAACTGAGAAATCTAAATTATTTGAAACTACATCAAAAATAATTGAGGATATTTGTAAAAAATATAATAAAACATTTATTCAAATAGGGATTAATTGGCTTATTTCACAGCCAAACGTGGTGACATTATCAAAAACTCGTAACCCAAAACATTTAGAAGAAAATCTAGGTGCTATTGGATGGCAAATGGAACAAGAAGATATTGAAAAATTACGTAATGAATTTCCAAATCAAGTGGATGTTTCTGATGTTGTCCCCCTTGGATAATTTTTCAAATCGCTAGGTCAAATCGTTAGGTTTTGCCTAGTGATTTGGTTTTTCTACTGATAAAATAAAAAAAAGCGCAACCGTGAGATTGCGCTTTCATATGTTGGTTGCAAGTAATTTTTTAAAAAACTTGCCCGATTCCTAAGATAACTTTATTTCGGTAGTTATTGATAGGATCTACCGTTGTCCAGATTTTAAAATACATGTTCTTGGGTTGTATTTTAAAATGAATTCCAGCATCAAGGAACTTTATTTTTTCGGAATAGAACAGTTGTGTTGCTATTCCTCCAGAAACTTTTTTACCAAAAACATAATGAATTTGGTTGTAACCATAAAAAAAGTTTCCGGTTATTTCTCTCGAAAAAACAGGCTGAAGCGAGGGTAGATTTTTGACAGCTTGCAAAAGCAAAAAGTAATTTATTTTTTTAAAACTGCCGCCCGTCATCATTTCTGGACCAAAGCCCCAATACTCTCCAAGCAAAACTCCACTCTCTAAGGTCAGGAAGAACTGCTTGTTTTTAGTTTTGAATGTTTTGCCAGGGTAAAATGCAAAAGTATTACCCCAGTCAAAATTGACTCTAGTTTGACATGAAAAATTTTGTTTTTCATACACTCCCCAAAAAAGTGGAGTTGTATTTTTTTGACCAAAATTTCTTTTAATAAAAAATAAACTCGCGTCTATTTTTTGAGAAACTAGATTGTTGCTTGTAAAAAGCAACATAATGAGAAGTCCTATCTTTGCCATATTTTGATTTTTTAAAGTCTATGTGTATGATAACAT
>CAYLLX010000053.1:1341-4678 GCA_964384975.1 uncultured Candidatus Saccharibacteria bacterium | reverse complement strand
TTTTGCATGTATAGATAAAGTGGCTCATATTTCATACCTACCATCTCAGACCCTTTATGCTCTGATGTTATTTCATAACCCTCTGGAAGATTTTTTACCAATTCTTTTGCAAGTACATAAATCTCTTCTCCAACTTTTGCTTCTACATAATCAATATCTGCACCCACAGCAAGAGCCACGTTCCCCGGTAAAGTCCAAGGTGTAGTAGTCCACGCGAGGAAATAAGCTTTATCAAATCCAACAATTTTAAACTTCACATAAACAGATAAATCTTTTACGTCTTTATATGCTCCCGGTTGATTTAACTCATGACTCGAAAGAGCTGTCCCACAACGCGGACACCAAGGCAAAACCTTGAAATCTTTATACAAAAACCCTCGATCACTTGCTTTTTTAACCACACCCCAAAGGGCTTCTATGTAGCTGTTATCGTATGTAATATATGCATTATCTAAATCAGTCCAATAACCCATACGCTTACGCATTTTCATCCATTCATTTTTATATTTCCAAACACTTTCTTTACATTTTTGATTAAAAAGTTTTACCCCATAAACTTCAATTTCTTTTTTAGATTTCAAACCAAGCTCTTTTTCAACTTGCAATTCAACAGGTAAGCCATGTGTATCCCAACCAGCTTTTCTTGGTACATGAAAACCCTGCATTGTTTTATATCTAGGAATAACATCTTTGAAAGATTGAGGCTCTACATGATGAAGACCCGGCATCCCGTTGGCTGTAGGTGGACCATCATAAAAAACATATTCACCCTTCGCACCCTCTTTCTCCAAACTCTTTTCAAAAATTTTATTTTCTTTCCAAAACTCTAAAACTCGCTCTTCCCTGTCCGCCATGTCTGATTTTGTGACGGTGGAACTTAGAGCATTTTCACTTTTTTGATTTTCTTTTTTTTCTTCTGACATAATGTTTTGAGTAGAAGATCTAGTAATCTTCTACGATTAATAATAATTAACTAAAAATTATAAAATATATTTTTCGAAAGGGTTTTGCGAGCGGCGGCGAGCAAATTTCAGGATTTTTTAAGCTTCAAAAAATCCGTACTGGAGAAAAATGATATTTTATAATTTATTTTTTAAAAAACAAAAAACTCGTCCCCATACAGCAAAAAATTGCTATATAAGGACGAGTTTCTTTTCACTTTACGAAAGATAACACGTGGTACCACCTTAATTTTCCGCCCAAAGCGGACTCATTACAGCTTTTTCGGGCTTACCCGTCGAGTTCTACTTCGTCACGCCATAGTACTTGATTGCTTTCAGTACGAAGGCGGATTCGTCACGCCGTAGCCCTAAAGCGAAGACGGAGCAACATTTCTTCTCGAGGCTTGTCTTTTCAGACGAGGGTCGATAATCCTCAAAGCCTTATGTTTATACTATATAATAAAGTTTAAGTTTTTGCAAAAATATTAATTTAGAAACCACTATATTGTATATTATTAAAAATATACAAAAACAAAATTAAAACAAACAGACTAAAGAATATTAAATGTAAAAAAAACATTAAAATTAGATTCCACTTAAATATTTTTCTTAAAAAGAATGGTATCCTAAAACTCAAAAGTGGAATAATCAAAAATATATATAAATGAAAAAAAACAGCCCAAAAGTCGTCCAGTGGTTTATTTGAATAATCAAAATTAAATATTTCTAAAAAAATTAAAAAACCATACCAGAAAAACCAAAGTATTGCATAAATAAATAAAACAAAAGACACTTTTCCTAATTTAGTATTTGGTTTAAAAAAAATATAAAGATAATTTAACATACTTATATTCTACAACTTTGCTAATCTATATAACAAAAAAATATTTGAATCAAACTTTGACTTCTTTAAAAAGATTAATTTAAATACAAAAACAAACCTACAGATAAAAAAATTAAATTTAAAAATAAAATAAAAATGGTTTTAATCTTTGAGAGATAAATACTTAAAAAATGAAATACAAAAGAGAACAAAAAAGTACTAATAAAAAAGACACTTACTACCATAAAACCAGTAGAACAAAAAAAAGGATCACAATTAAAAGATTTATAAAATGCATAGAAAGATGCCGGAACAAAAAGAATAAAAATTAAAGATAGATACCTAAGACGAATATTTATTTTTTTCCCTGAAAAATAAACTGATACAAAAGAAACGAATAAAAAATAAATAAAATAAAATAAAAAATCTAAATCAAAAAGATTAAAAAAATTTATATTTATAAAAATACAAAACAACCCAATAAAACAAAAAAGGTAAATAAACAATTCTTTTTTTTGATTCAAAAAAATATTATTTCTTATATAATTCAACATACCTATATTCTACAACTTTACCCACTTATATAGCAACATTATTAATCCCAAACCCAAAACAGTAAATATAACAACCTTTCCACCTTTTGAAGGCGTGTCTTTTACCGATGCCGTTAAATTTATATTGTTTTCTTTATCTATAAACTCAGCTTCTTTTTTTGCTATTTCTAATATTTCATTATTTTTAATATTTTGATTTTCTTCTTTATTTCCAATATCTTCTATCTTTAAATTTTTTATTTCTTCTAAAATTATATTTTTAGGTGAAGAATAAGAAACATAAGAACCTGTTTGGTTTTTTATTATTTAACTCCATAGGTTTAACCTATGGGAAAAAATAATAATTCAAACAACTTCTACTCAACACGAATTCCATATACCGCATATAACCAATCCAAGTGACATCAAGCTAATCATATCCTAAGCGCAAAACACCCTTAATGAAACAAAGATGGATGTTGGTTTTTAATTAAAGATTCCCACTTAGCACTCGAAGCACCAAGTGAAATTATTTTTTTGATTCTTTTGAAAGAACATCATTTATGAAATTTCTAGTATTTTTACCAAAAAAACCAGTACCCTTTTTCAAACCGAGTGGTTTTAAAATATTTTCAGCATTTATTTCCTGATACCTAATCAAAGCTTTTTCTGTTAAAGCTCCAAAAATTTCAGTCTCTTTCCCCAGAGAACCAGGTCCATTTTCAGCAACAGGGCACCCATGTGTGTTTAAAAAAATCTGAAGCTGTTTTGCTTGAGATTGAATGCTTTCTGATTTTTCCATATCTTTTGTAAAAAAACTTAAATTATCTGATTCTTTTGTATTTGAACTATCTGAGATTTTTCCATACAATATATATATTAATATTTTTTTAAAAACTAAAAGAACCGAGAACCATATTATTAAATTAATCAAACCATCCATAATCCAATAGCCATGATTAAAATAGCCAATATCCAAAAATAATGGAGAGAAAAAACTAAATATTAATATTAGTATTCCCACGACTTTTAAAAATCTA
>CAYLLX010000053.1:0-1327 GCA_964384975.1 uncultured Candidatus Saccharibacteria bacterium | reverse complement strand
TTTCATAATTTTATTATATTAAACAAAACCAATCAAAGCAATATACAAAGCCCATATCAAAACGAACCCTTTTGTACCCTTTAATTTATTTAATTGACGCATAAATGAAACTTAATTAAAAGTCTTATATGTTTCTGAACTTATGCAATCTAAGAAGACATGTAAGTTTTTCAAATGTTTATCCATTGTTATTTTTCTTTTTTAAAGTAATAAATAATTAAAATAAGACTAGATGCAATAAAGTATATTATTGCAGAAAAAAGAGAAACGGCCTCTCTTTGAAACCATAAATAGTCACTTTTGCTTTTTGGAGAAAGAAAATAAATTATCACATAAAATAACAAAAACAAGAATGTAAATTTAAGCCATCTTTTACTTATTTGTTTTTTAATAAAAAAAGAAAAGATAGCTAGTATTAAAATGGGGATTGATATTAAAAATATATTTAAAGTTTTATCATCCACACAACAAAAGTTTTTATAAAAAAGTGGTAAATCTAAAAACTTGTTAAAATAAGAAACAATATAAAGAAAACATAAACCAAAAGCAGTAAATAATATTTTTTTCTTTGTAACCCAACCTAATAATTTATTCATATAAATTTCAAAAATTTTAAGATAATAAATATAATACCTATTAATAATACAACAATTATGGTTTTTAAGGAATTTTGTTTTATCACTTCTGCTTTTATCACAGAAGTTAACAACATATCTTCTGTTGATAATATATCTTCTTTTGTTTTTATTTCATATTTTTCTTCTAATTCATCTACTCCTAATTCAGTATTGTTTATATTTAATTTTACTTTTTTTACTCCCACATTAACAGAATCTTCAAAAGCAAGATCCACTGTTGTTTTTTCTATAAAATCTATCTCTTTTTCTTTTGATTCAACTGGTTTAAACATCCCCCCTTGAGAAGGTGTTTTATTTTGTGAGATAGAATTATTTGGATATATTTCATCGATAAATCCATCTCCGTCGTGATCAATCTTTAACTTTGTATTATTTATTTGAAAATCTTTATCAATATTTAAAGTTACAACAGAACTAGCTGTTGTTTGCATAAAATCAAAAGTTTTACTTTCTACTATTTCTATACCCTTTTTAATATCTATATCTAAAGCATATTCTCCATCTTCATACCCTTCTAATTTGATAGTAAAATTAACCCCTTTTGGTATTGATAAATACTGCACCTCTCCAACTTGCCTATATGTAACACCTGGGATTTCTGTTTTTATTTCCATGGTTTCTTTGTCTAACCCTGTATAATTACCCTCTTCGTCATAAACACCAAGAGTCAAAGGAGAGTGTAAGTGAAG
>CAYLLX010000052.1:0-4700 GCA_964384975.1 uncultured Candidatus Saccharibacteria bacterium | reverse complement strand
AGGTTATGCCCTGAGACTTCTATCACGTGCCAATTAAAACTTCTCCACTTGTCCGCCAAAGGTTCTAACGGCATAACGTCTTCTGTGTATCCGTCTATTTGAATATTATTTCTATCTATAACAGCGATCAAATTACCAAGTCTTTCTTTGCCAGCAAAAAGTATCGCCTCCCAAGAATTACCTTCATTTAGTTCTCCGTCTGACATAAGACAATATATTTTTTTGCTAGTTTGCCTTCCGTTATCCATACGGTCCGCTATAGCCATACCTGTCGCCTGAGAAAGACCCGAACCCAAAGGACCTGAAGAATTTTCGAGCATTGGTAAAAATTCACGATGTGGATGCCCTTGCAAACGAGAGCCAAATTTCCTCAAAGTTTTTAATTCTTCAACAGGGAAATATCCCGAGTGTGCCATCGTCGCATACAAAACAGGACAAATATGCCCATTGGATAAAATAACTCTGTCCCTCTCGGACCAATCTGGATTTTTAGGATCGTGATGTAAAATATGAAAATACAAAAGAGTAAAAATGTCTGCCATACCCAAAGGACCCGCAGTGTGTCCAGACTTTGCTTCTACTAAAGACTCAATTATAGATATGCGAATATCATTCGCTTTTTGTTGTAAAAATAAAACTTTTTCTTGAGTCAATATCATATTTAAATTATAACAAATTTTGAAATTCTTCGATAGCTCCTAGAACATTTTGCTTGCCAAATATTGCACTACCTACAACCAAACGAGAAACTCCTGCATTGATGAGCATCGGTGCATTTTCTAAATTCACTCCCCCGTCCACAGAGATAATCAAATCTGCATATTTATTTTTTAATTCTTTTATAAAATCAAAAATTTCTGTATTAAAAGGCTCACCTTGTTTACCAATATTTTCTATACCCATACATTGCACAAAATCTATGTTGTAAATTATTTTATTTATTTTTTCAAAATCTCTATCTTTGTTTATAGTGAGACCTATCTGTATAGAATCTCTGACATAGTTGTCTAATCCTTCGATAAATTCTTTGAAAGAATCCACGTCCTCGATAGCATCCAAGTGAAAGATAACTCTCTTTGCTCCGAGCTTTGAATACAAATCAAAGTTTTCTACAGCGTCTTTTACCATAAGGTCAAGCTCAAAATCCACATCTTGCCAAGAAGGCATACCATCTACTTCGTTTATAATATTACGAAAATCATAATCATCTACTCCACCAGAAGCAAAAGGCCAAGTTTTACTTTGTACGAATTCTCCATCACAAATATCTACTTGCACAGTATGCACGTAGTCCTTTACGATAGATACTTTATTTTTAATATCTGAATACGAACTTGTTAAAATTGCGGGTATTATTTCTACCATATTAATTATTTTCTATTTTATTTATTCTTCTAACATGTCGCTCGTCATTTGAAAAACTTGTATTTAAAAAAGTATCGATAGCAAGGATTGCTTCTTTTTCTTCCAAAAATCTCGCTCCCAAAGATAAAATATTTGCATTATTATGCTCTCGAGCCAAACGCACTATTTCTAAATCTCCTCCATAATACAGACAAGCTCGTACACCTTTTGTTTTGTTTGCACAAATATCCTCCCCTGTTCCAGACCCTCCGAAAATAATACCAAAACTTCCCTCATCACCCGCCACAGCTTTTGCACACAGACTAACAAAATCCGGATAATCATCCCCTTCATTCAAAACAAAAGCACCAAAATCCTTGAATTCTTTTCCGCAATCCTCCAAATGTTTTTTGATTTTTTCCTTTAACTCAAAACCCGCATGATCTGTCGCTAAATATATTTTCATATTATAAATTTTCTTTATTTTCTTCTTTTAAAATATCTCTATACACAAGACAGTAAGTATGGTTAAAAGGCTCAGACGAAAGCTTAGCCACACGAACTTCATAGTTAAGTGTTTTTAATCTATCAGCTTCGCCTTTAACTCCTTCGCTAACAGTAAGCGTCTTAACAAATTCATTAAAAGACAGTCCAACAATCCATCCTTCTTTTTTTGCATTATCATTCAATATAATCTTGCCACCTTCAAAGGATACCACTCCCTCAATAAACTTATAATTATTAAATAAATCTACACTATTTATTTCTTTTGAATAATTAAAATTTTCCATATATTTACATTATAACATAAAATAATCTTAAAGTTCCAAATATTTTAAACACTCAAATTAGTTGTATTATACAGCTCAGGTTTCCATCCATCCACGTAAAAAGTCTCTACGTCTTCACCAAAACCAAGATCCCCAATAGCCTTTGCAAGTTCTTTTTGATCATATCCAAAAACAAAAACATCTGGGTTTATATTTTTAAACACAGACCAATCCCCTATATCATCATCCCCTTGTATAATTTTTATATTAGGAAAAACTTTTTTTAATTCAAGCTCTCTGTTTTTATAATCATTTTTAGTTTTTTTATTTTTATATTTCAATACATATTCATCCGTAGCGAGACATACATGCAAACTTTCTCCGTATTTCATAGATTCATTTATAAAATACACATGCCCCGGATGAAGCATATCAAAAACCCCAAAAATCAATACCTTTTTAGTACTATTATCATTCATCTCATTATCATATCAAAAGTCTATGGTTTTATAAACTTTCCGCACAGCAAAATCTTGGCTTGCAATGCGGAGGAATTACTAAAAGCCCAAAAACAGGTTTTTAGCCTCAATTCCCCCAAAACCAGGGCGGTTTTGGGGGAATTATTTAAATTTAAGGTTAATTTAATAGGGCGGAGGAATTGCCTCCGCACTAGAAAACCAAGTATTAATACGACCCTTTTAAAATAATTTTCTTTTCAAATCCTCCTCTTTCTTCTTTTTTCTTTAAACGAATCTCTTCGACATTTGCATATTCGGGAAGTTGTTTTAGTGCTTCGAGAACCTCCAAAACATCTGCCAATTCTTCTGGATCATAAGCTTCGGAGAATTCTTTTACTTCTTCATCTAATTTTTTAACAAGTTCTATTTTATACTCTTCCATAGAGGCACTTCTTTTTTCATAAGAAATACCCTTCGCATCAAGAATCTCCGGAATTTTATCTCTAACTAATTTATTATAATTTTTTTCCATTTATTTAATAGTTCCCCCTGTCTTAATCACATGCTCGACTAGCGTTTATATATATGCGTCTTCATTACAATACCACATCAACTATACTTCCACTTCCTTATAAACCAGCTCAATTGCATTGAAATACTTTTTTGTAAATTCAGCTGCTTCTTGAGCAGAGAATGGTTTACAAGTGTAGCAGTCAACTGTAAACAATGGCGGATTAGTTGGATAAGAGTAGAAAGCTGCTCCAGATGTTTTCCAATGTATCCATCCTCCCCAACCCATGTCATGAGCCGAGTATGCATATGGTCCGGAAAGTTTTTCCATCTTGGTAACTTCAGCAAGCTTCTCAAGATAGTCTTTGATTTGATCTGGTTCAACTATTTTTTCAGTCGTTCCTTCGATGATTACTCTCTGACGAACAAGACCTGGTGCAAGATTTTTCCAATATGTTTCCATAATTTTACTTAATTGTACTACCTGTCTTAATCACATGCTCTACAAGCGTGTATGTATATCCATACTCATTATCATACCAACCCATAACTTTTACCAGATTACCACCGACTACTCTCGTCATCGCAAGGTCGGCTATTGAGGCAAATGGTGTTGCGAGAATATCACTTGAGACTAATGGCTCTTCTGTAACAGAGAAAATCTTACTCCATCTTGGCTCACTTGAGGCTTTTTTTAATATTTCATTTACTTCTTCGGCTGTAGTTTCTTTTTTAGAAATAAAAGTCACGTCCACGATAGACCCTGCAGGTACAGGCACGCGAATAGAAATACCATCAAAAAGATTTTCTAATTCTGGATATGCTTTCGTTACAGCAATAGCTGCTCCTGTAGAACTCGGCACAATATTTTGTGCAGCAGCGCGACCTTCGCGCAAGTCTTTTTTACTAGGACCGTCAACTAAAGACTGTGAAGCAGTATAACCATGCACAGTATTTAAAATAGCTTTTTCTACTCCTAGAGTTTCATTTAAAATTCCTATCAAAGGTGAAGCAGCGTTTGTAGTACAAGAAGCATTTGAAGTAATATCACAAGTTCCAAATTTCTCTTCATTGACTCCGAGCAATATAGTCTCTCCCTTTGTCTCGCCGAAGCCTTCAGCGGAGGCGGATGGATCAGATTTTGCTGGCGCTGAAATAACAACCTTTTTAGCTCCACAATCCAAATGAAATTTTGCTTTCTCGTAAGCCGTAAAAAGTCCAGTAGATTCTACAACTACGTCGATATTTAATTCTTTCCAAGGTAATTTTGTAGTATCTTTCTCTGAAATAAATTTAACTTCTTTTCCGTCTATCATCATAGAACCCTCACCCACTTTTACATCATGTTTCCAAGTTCTATAAACAGTGTCGTATTTCAAAAGATAGGACAAAGACTCAAGTGAACCCAAATCATTCACAGCCACAATATCCAAAGCTGGATTCTCCCATGCAATTTTAAGAAATGCTCTACCAATACGACCAAAACCATTTATAGCCACTCTTATCTTTCTCGCCCCGTTTAAATTTTCACTCATTTTATTTTTTAAATTAAACTTATAATTTTCTTTAAAAGAATTTAACTCTTAATTTTTAACAAATTCTAATACTTTTATTATAT
>CAYLLX010000051.1:3351-4835 GCA_964384975.1 uncultured Candidatus Saccharibacteria bacterium | reverse complement strand
TTTTAATTAATTACAAATGGTACCACTGCCAATAGAATTATTTGTTTGTTTACTAATACCTGTACTATCTACACACCAAAATCCTCCTGTTTTCAAAGGTACTTCTGAAGCCCAAGCTGTCGCAGAGTCATTACAAGTAGCAACACCTACTCCACCTGTAGTATTTGTACTATAGTTTTGCAATCCTCCTGCTTTAGCTGCAGTAAAAACATTTAAACCTATTCCTTGCACACCTCCCACAGCGCCATTTGTACAAACTGCTGTATAAGAATTTGGTACGCTAGTATTTGATATAAAGAAAATCTCTCCTTGTGAGATAGCATTAAAAAGATTTGATTGTATTCCAGCATTAGCACCTTTATTGCGAGCAGTGCTCAACACAGCAATAATGACTGCGGCCAAAACAGCAACTAACCCCACCACTACTAAAAGCTCTAATAAAGTAAACCCTTTTTTATTTTGCGAATTATTTTGCATTTTTTTAGTTTTAATTAAATTATAATCTTACCCTAATTATAACATAAATAAAAAAACAAAAAACCACACTAAGGTGGTTTTTTGTTAATCAAGTATAGATTATGAACAAATTGTAGCTGTACCCAAAACTGCTGCCTCTACTTTAGAAGCACCTGTTGAGTCAACACACCAATAACCAGCTCCAGCTG
Source organism: uncultured Candidatus Saccharibacteria bacterium (assembly GCA_964384975.1). Lineage (GTDB taxonomy): Bacteria > Patescibacteriota > Minisyncoccia > Phycocordibacterales > UBA9973 > UBA9973. The sequence continues at coordinate 4,170 of CAYLLX010000051.1, read as the reverse complement.
TTTTCAAAGCTGTTGAAGCTGCCCATGCACCTGCTGCGTTATTACAAACAAAAGTACCTCCACCAGCATTAGCTGCAGATGCTCCTGCTGCTATAACTGTAGCATCAGCACAAACTGCTGCATATGAGTTTGGTGAAGCATTGTCATAAACGATTTCTGCTTGCGGACGGATGTTAGCCAAGTTAGCTTTTACTGAAGCGTCAGCACCTTTTGAACGAGCTGTGTTTAATGAAGCCAAAACAACTGAAGCTAAAATACCGATGATAGCAACAACTACCAAAAGCTCAATTAATGTAAAACCTTTTTGTAAATTTTTTTTCATATTTGTTTACCGATTTTCTCGGAACTTTGATTTTTAAAATCAAAGAAAAAATTAATAATAACTTATAATAAATTTCGACTTTATTTTTATGTAATAATTATATCACAAATAAAAAAGACGCAATAGAGTTATCCACAGGATTTAGAAATTTAACTAATTCCTCCTGCTAGGTTGTATATAGGCATCAAAACAGAAACCAAGAGTAGTCCTACTCCGAGACCCAAAACTACTATCATGATAGGCTCGATAAGTCCGACGAGAGTATCCACAGCAGAGTCTACTTCCCTCTTATAAAAGTCTGCAAGAGTTTTAAGTATTGTACCGAGAGATCCAGTTTCTTCTCCGACTTTAACCATCTGCACTAAAATATTTGGCATTAAATTTTTTTCTTTTTCCAAGGCTCCCGACAAAGCAAGACCTGCTTTCACATCTTCAGCTGCTTTTTTTAATGCGTCTTTGTATATTTTACTACCTACAACTTCTGAGGTGATATCAAT
>CAYLLX010000051.1:0-3341 GCA_964384975.1 uncultured Candidatus Saccharibacteria bacterium | reverse complement strand
CCTGACGATATCATCGTATCCATGTTGTCTGACATACGAGATAAATATAATTTTTGATACATACTACCTATCACAGGAGTACTTATTTTTAATTGATCAAGGGAAGCTTTACCTTTTTCAGTAGAAGACATATACCAAATCCAAAGACCACCCAAAACAAGAAAAATCAAAACTAAAAATCCATAATTTACAAAAAAGTCAGAGAGGGCTATAACTATCTTTGTGTAAAAAGGCACTTCTTGTCCTGAGTCTGTGATAATACTTGCAAGCTTTGGTATAACAACTACGAACATCAAAGCCATAACCACAAAAAAAGTTAAAATAACAAAAGCCGGATAAATCAAAGCATTACGAGTTTTTGAAGTTAGAGCGTATTGTCTGTCGAGGTATTCAGCTAAGTGAGCAAAAGTTTGATTGAGCTTTCCTGTCTCTTCTCCGGCACGAACCATGTTTACATAAAATTCAGAAAAAACGTCTGGGTGTTTTGCTAATGCAGCAGAAATAGAAAACCCTGCTTGCAAATCATCTGCTATGATAGAGAGTTTTTTACTAAGCAAATTATTGGAAACGTTTGTCCCAAGCATCGTAAAAGTTTTCAAAGCAGAAACTTGTGCATCAAAAAGCGTCGCTATTTGACGAGAAAGAATCACGATATCTTTCATAGGCACGCTATCAAAAAAAGACATCTGTAAAACAGAAGATTTTGCATCTTCTTCAGAAATAGCAAGCACTATAAGCCCCCTCCTTTGCAATCCTGCAATAGCCAAGTCTTTACTAGAAGCGTCAATTGAACCTTCTTTGTTTACCCCCTTTTCATCTACAACTTTGTATTTAAATAACATAAAATTAAATTAAACGTTCCAATGATTTTGGATTTAACGAATATTGATAAGCTGTCTCTATCGAGATCTCCCCTTTTCTAACAAGCTCTAAAAGAGATCTATTCAAATCTATCATACCACTCTCAAGTCCTGTTTCTATCACTACATCTATCTCATGAGTTCTTTTTTCTCTGATAAGATTTGAAACAGCTTTATTGTTTAAAAGCAATTCATAAGCTGGTACGAGTCCCCCTGCTATGCGAGGCACTAATCTTTGTGAGAAAATACCAAGCAAAGAAGAAGCGAGTTGCACACGGATCTGATCTTGTTGATTTGCAGGGAAAGAGTCTATTATACGGTCGATAGTTTGAGAAGCATTGTTTGTATGTAAAGTAGAAAAAACTAAATGCCCCGTCTCCGCAGCCGTCACAGCCGCTGAAATAGTTTCGGCATTACGCATCTCTCCGATCATAAGGACGTTTACATCTTCACGAAAAGCAGACTTGAGTGCAATATGAAAATCATCTGTATCTGTACCTACTTCTCTTTGATTTATAATAGATTTCTTTGGTGTGTAGATATGCTCTATCGGGTCTTCTATTGTTAGTATGTGTTTTGTTTGTTTTTCATTTATCAGATTTATCATTGCTGACAAGGTTGTAGATTTACCTTGCCCAACAGGCCCGACAACCAAAAAGAAACCCTGTTTCTTCATAGCAAGCTCTTCGATAATAGGAGGCAAATTTAGTTCTGATAAACTTTTTGTTTTAGTTATGAGACGAAAAGCTAGATTTATATAACCTTGTTGAAAAAAAGCATTTACACGGAGACGGTTTTCATTTTGAAAATCATAAGAGAAATCAAATTCTTTTTCTTTTAAGAATTTGATTATTTTTTCTTCATCTAAAAGAACCTTCAAAATACCCATCATATCTTCTTTTGAAAACTCTTTGTGTTTTACCAAAAAAACCAATTCTCCATCAACACGAATAGCTGGCAAACGATTTGCTCCTAAGTGCAAATCCGAACCATTCTCTCGAATTAATGTTAAAATCAATTCTTCTAATTCTTTTTGATAATCCATAAGAAAAAATATTATTTATAATAAAAAACAAAACAAAAATTAATTTGTAAAAACTTTTTTAGGAACCATCTCCATAACTTGTTTGATAACTTCCGCAGGAGTGGAATTTGCTTTTACAATATAACCCGAAGCACCCAACTCTTCGCCTCTTATTACGTCTTCTGTTTGTCCTTTATTGGAAAGAATAACAATAGTTGCCTCACCTTGTAGACCTTCTTCTTTTATTTTTTCTAGCATTTCAAAACCATCCATCTCAGGCATTATAAGGTCTGAAAGAATTATCTCGGGTTTTAGATCCCCTCTTAGTTTATCCAATGCTTGCAATCCCCCAGAAGCAGTATGTACTTCGAAATTATTTTGACTAAATTTCAAAGCATACATATCTAAAAGAAATGCATCATCATCAATTATTAAAATTTTCTTTTTTTCTCCGTCCATAATGATTTACTATCTGTATATACATTATACAGAAAACAAAACTCAATGTAAACAAACTGTGGAAAACTCAAAAAATATAAAAGGTTTTAGTCGTTGTCGTTACTAAAGTTATAAACTTCAGGATAAGGGATAATACCATTTATCGCTTTAAGCATCGCATCTTCTTTCATCGTAAGCATACCGTTTTTTCTAGCAACTTTGTAAAGTTCTAGATCTGTAGGGTTTTTTAGGATCACATTTTGTAATTCTTTATTCACCTCAAACATTTCATATATAGCCACACGTCCCCTAGTACCCGAAGGACAATCAGGCGAACTAGTAGTCTCATACATATCTTCTTTTATTTCTATTCTTTTTCTGTATTCTTCTGGTAAATCTTTAAACTGCTCTTCGATTTGAGTTTTTATGCTTGGATCTAATTTTACTTTTTGCCTAGCTGTAGGACAAGACAAACGCACAAGTCTTTGAGCAACAGAAAGAACAAGGGTCGGAGCAATAAGATAAGGATCCACCCCCATATCTACCAACCTAGGTACAGCACCAATAGCGCTATTTGTGTGCAAAGTAGAAAGAACCAAGTGCCCCGTGAGAGCAGCTTGGATCGCAAGCTGAGCTGTTTCTTTGTCACGTATCTCCCCCACCATTATCACATTTGGATCTTGACGCAATATAGAACGAAGTCCAGAAGCAAAAGTATATCCTATCTCAGGCATCACTTGGGATTGATTGATATCAGGCATATGATACTCTACGGGGTCTTCCAGGGAAACAATATTTGCTTTTTCTTTGTCGAGCTCATTCATCATAGAATACAAAGTTGTAGATTTACCCGAACCTGTCGGACCTGTAATAAGTATAAGTCCATAAGGTTTTTTCAAAGCTTCACGAATCATTTTCAAATTTCTCTCAGAAAGACCGAGCTGATCTAAAGGCTTTACCCCTTTTTCAGAATCCAAAATACGCAAAACAACTTTTTCTCCGTAATAAGAAGGCATAGT
>CAYLLX010000050.1:0-4849 GCA_964384975.1 uncultured Candidatus Saccharibacteria bacterium | reverse complement strand
CAATTGTCGGTTTAGTGTCTAAATGTCACACCATTTCTTCTTTTTTCAAAAAAACAGATTGTTATGTGTAAAAATATTTGATGTGCTATTGACTTTGCTCTAAAAGTACATTAAATTTGAAGATAATTTTTAGCAAAAAATTCTCGTGGTTGAAAAATACATTTTTCGAATTTGTGTACTATGTGTGCTAAAATAAAAACATGCGCATTATCAGTTGGAACACAAACGGCCTAAGGGCGACTATCAAAAACGGACACTTGTCCCCTCTTTTTTCGAAATACAAAGCAGACATACTTTGCCTACAAGAAACAAAAGTTGAAGCAGAACAATTAAAAGAAGAAGACAGAAACATAAAAGGATATTATTCTTTTTTCTCGCATTCAAATAAAAGAAAAGGTTATAGCGGAGTTGCAATATACACAAAAGAAAAACCTTTTGAAGTTTTTGAAAGCGTCGGAGTAAAAGATCTCGACGGCGAGGGGCGCCTGCTCGGTGCAAAATTTAAAAATTTTACTTTAATCAATTGCTATTTTCCAAACGGGGGCTCGGGGCCCGATAGACTCGAATACAAATTAAAATTCTACGATTCTTTTTTGAAACTAATTTTAAAACTTCGTAAAAAAGGAGAGGATGTTATTTTCTGTGGAGATATAAACACTGCTCACGAAGCGATAGACCTCGCTCGCCCAAAAGCAAACGAGGAAAACACAGGCTTCTTGCCGATAGAGCGCGCTTGGATTAGTAAAGTTATCAAAAATGATTTTATAGATACATGGAGAGAGAGAAACAAAGAAATGAAAGACGTCTACACATACTGGGATCAAAAAACTCGTGCCCGAGAACGCAACGTCGGCTGGAGAATAGATTATTTTTTCATAGACAAAAAACTCAAAAATAAAATAAAGAACGCGGGCATGCTCACAGACTACCTAGGCTCCGACCACTGCCCTATTTGGCTGGAAATTTAAACTATCATCAAAATATGTTATTATTAAAAATATGAAACACAATAGATTAGACGGATTGTCAGACGGAGTATTTGCAATAGTAATGACGCTACTTATTATTGAGATAAAAGTACCCGAGGTGACAACGCATTCAAGCAATTTAGAGTTATGGAATACTCTTAGGCACCTAGCACCATTGTTTGCAAGTTATATTTTATCTTTTGCTCTACTTTTTACTTACTGGAGGGCTCATCATTTTTTCACTTCAGTATATGCTAAAAATATAGATGCAAAATTACTAAATATAAATGCTATTTTTCTATTGTTAATAGCATTAGTACCTTTTTCTTCTTCTTTACTGGGAACTTTTAATCAAAACGAAATCGCTATAGTTATTTTTAGCTCACATATAATACTGATTGGTTTATGTTTATATTGGATGAGAAATTATGTTTTATACTCAAAACACATTAAAAATCCAGAAATAACAGACAGAGAAATACATGGTAGTACCATAAGAACAATCCTTCCTGTTTTGTTTTCTTTGATTGCAATACCTCTTTGTTTTCTATCAAAAGAAGTTGCACTAACACTATTAACAATAGCTGTTATCTTTAATCTATTTTCTTCTAGTACTAAAATAATAGACAGACTGTTTACGAAAGTTTTTTAATGTTATAATAATAGCGGATTTAAAACAGGAGGCACAAATGGAAAAATTGATTTCTGCCTTCTACAAGAGAGGCAGGTGGACTAACAAGTCCCGCAGAATGTTTGCTATTATAATAGGTTTGCTAGTTCTAAGGATAAATAATTATTTAATTATCCCTTGGGTGGTGATCAATTTTGATTACCCAGAAAGCCTTATAATCTCAAACGCCACTCTAATTTTGATTTCATATGGTTTAATAAAACTATATGATAATCAAGAAAACGATGTTCTTTTTATGGAAAGCCTTAAAAGGCAACAGTCTCGGAATCTTGAATCCAAATTCAAAAATTCTGTAGTGAAAAGCTTAATAAGATTTTCCAAATACGGGAGTTTTCTTCTGACTATCGTGGTTCTTTTTATGGGTCCACTTATAACAGTAGTTTACTTTCGGGAAGGCTATGCTTTATACAATAGCATTCCCAATAAAAAAATTGCTTTATTATTCCTTTTAAGCTCTATTTTATGTAGTGCTTCATGGGTGGCAACACTCAAAGGAGCATTTAGCTTATTAGAACTAATAAACATTTTTTAACCCCTCGGGGTTGCCAAAAGAAAAGGCCTTCACACGAAGGCCTTTTTTATTTGCTCGAAACTTTTACAACTTTTGTTTTTACATCGAGACCAAACCACTTCTTAGTTTTTTCTTTTATATTTTTGGTTTCATCAGTTACAAGTATTTTGATAGTTTTATTTTTGGACAGCTTGCCCTCTATCTCTGGATGACGATTTAAATAATCTCTGGTTTTTTTAGGAACTATCTCGTCTTGCGACAACAGAAAAACATTTTCGGGTAATATTTTTTTTATTTCTTTTTTTAACAACGGATAATGCGTACAACCTAAAACCAAAGCATTTATATTTTTCTTTAAAAGAGGGTTTATGTATTCTTCTAAAAAATATTTTGCATTTTTCTCCTCCCCTGCTTCCACCAAAGGTACCAACATGGGTGCACTATTTTGATAAACTTTTATTTTTGGATTCAATTTATTTATTTCAAAAGCAAAAGTCCCCGCCGACACAGTCCCCTCTGTTGCGATAATTCCAACTTTTTTAAAAATAACACATTCTTCTACTGCCGGAATCAAAACTCCCAATATCTTTTTATCGCTAAATTCTTTTTGCAATTGAGCCAATGCTCTAGCAGAAGCAGTATTACAAGCAACAATAACAAGCCCACAATTTTCTTTTTCAAATAAAAAAGAAACACATTCTCGTGTAAATTCGAGAACAGCTTCAAAAGATCTGTTTCCATAAGGCACTCTTTTTGTGTCTCCTAAATAAACATAATCATATTCTGGTAGCTCTTTCCTGATAACCTTGGCCATCAAAAGCCCTCCCAATCCCGAATCAAAAATTCCTATTTTCATAAATTAATCAACTAATATTTAAAATAAAAATTACAAAAAAAATTATCTACTCTCACAAGTATTTTTCTGCTGAAAAATCTCGCGAGCCCTCCTCACCTCGTCAGGCTCCGGCCTTGCGATCGGGTCATTTCCCCAATCTCACCCCGTGTTTCACATGCAACTTTTTCACTTCTTGTTCTTCGAGGTCGTCCTTTAGTTCTTTTGCATTCTCCCCTAGTGTCTTTAATTCATTATCGGACAGTTTTTCGAGCTCAAGAACTTTGTCCTTTAGATATTCTAAAGTATTCTTGGTTGGGTCTTCTAGTACTTCTTCTAAAAGAGCGTTTAAAATCCAGCCCATTCTCGGTCCGGGTTTGATTTTCATGTCTTTTATAAGATAATTTCCATCAACTTTCAGCTGTTTCACAGATATCGGATCCCTCAAAGCTTCGTCTATCATGGCAAAATATTTCCTCAAACGATACGGCGCTTCTACTTTTTTCATACCCACCCTATCACACTCACGGACATTCATAAGGTCCCAAATATGTTCTTTGCTTACTTTTTGAATAATTCTTCGCACAGCAGAAAGAGTTATCTGTTCTGTGTCAGAAAAAAACATATGATTACGAACCAAGTTTTCCACAAGGTCGATTTCTTTTTTTGGAAACTTCATTCTCTCCATTATTTTTTTTGTCATCCTCGCACCTACGACTTCATGTCCATAGAAAGTATATTTTTTCTTTTTTGTATTTTTTGCATTCTCTGCAAAAAAACGCTCGGAGGAATCTTCGCTACGAACAGATGGTACTTGCCCTTCCAGGACAGAGTGCGAATTCTGGAGAGCGTTTTTTTGCAGAGAATTTTTATCTGAATCACCAGACACAGAAATTAAAGAATTTCTTCTCGTCCTCGGTTTTCCTATATCATGAAAAAGAGCAGCGAGCCTTATTTCTAAAGGCCAATTTTTATCTACTGCATGTTGCAATGCATGAAGCAAATGATTCCACACATCATATATATGCTCTCCAGATTGATCACAGCCTATCCCCTCTTCTAATTCAGGAATAATATTTTTTAACAAATTTAATTTCTGCAACATAACTAAACCCGAAGCAGAATTTTTTGACATAATTATTTTTACAAATTCATCACGAATTCTTTCTTGAGAAATATTTTTTATCAAACTAGAATTTTTAAAAATACTTTGCATCGTTTCACTAGAAATTACAAAATCCAAATCTGTGGAAAACCTCACAGCTCTCAAAAGACGCAAAGCGTCTTCTTGAAATCTTTTATCTGGATCCCCTACAGCTTTTAATATTTTATTCTCTATGTCTTTTATCCCCTCATAAAGGTCAACTACTTCACCCCTAATGGACATAGCAATAGCGTTCACCGTAAAGTCACGTCTCTTAAGGTCATCTTCTATCTTCTCGCTAAAGGACACGTCTTCTGGACGCCTAAAATCACTATATTTACCTTCTATTCTGTATGGAGTAACCTCTATTATTTCATATTTTGTTTCACGCTCGCCCGGCTGAATAACTTCAGTTTTTTGTTCGGGTGGAACGTTATTTATGATGTTTTCACGTGAAACATTTGTATTTTGAGTCAAATTGATTGTTTCATGTGTAACATAAACCTCTTTTGATTCTGTTTGTGTTTCATGAGAAACATTATCTTGCTCTCTAGTGTTTGTTTTATACTCGCCCGAATCAACAGACTCAGTCTTTTGGACGGGTGTAACAGGAAAGCAAACACCAACAGTACCAAAATTATTCTCATAAACTGTTTTTTCAAATAGAGCTGTTATATCTTCTGGTTTTGCATTTGTTGTTATA
>CAYLLX010000049.1:0-4854 GCA_964384975.1 uncultured Candidatus Saccharibacteria bacterium | reverse complement strand
TTTACATCCAAAGCAGTCGCAGGACTTGTAGTTCCAATACCAACACGTCCGTTATCTTGCAAAGTCAAAAACGCTCCTGTTGTACCTGTGTTTAAGTTTCCAGAACCACTTTCTTTAGATCTACCAAAATGCAATTTCCATCCAGAGTTATCTCCAAAACGGAAAAATCCAGCATTTGGTGAAGAGTCTGTTTCTTCTATTCTAAAATTACTACTACCAACAAAAAGTTGAGAATTCGTTTGCATTACTCCCGCAACCAAAGCTCCTAATTTTTCTTGCAAAGAAGACCCTGTGTTTACAGGCGAAGCGATGTTCCCCCCTGGAGGAGTAGTAGAAGGCGGAGTCCATTGAGCCAAAGCACTCACAGACACACCAGCCAAAACCAAAACCAAGAAGTATTTTATTATTTTTTTAATTTTTTGATTCATATTTTTTTAATTTTATTAAACGACTATTTACTTATTTATAATTTTATCATAATTATTCTTCAATATATACAGGTACCTTGATATTTGCATTCAGATTTACAGTACCAACAACAGGTGCGCCTGAGAACATCCCAGTACAAGTCAAAGCAAAAGTATTTTGTCCGACAGGTACAGGGACTGATGACTGAGTACCTGAATTTGATTTTGCTCCAGTCCAAGAACTCAGATAAGGATTCGCTGATGCACTACAACTTCCATTTACAACATAATTCGTAGTCCAACTCAAATCAGTAGCATTGTTGGTCACTCCGCTATGTGTCAAAACAACACTTTCCAAAGGATTCACTCTATTTGCAAAAGTCGTACCGACAACCGCTGTGTTATTGTTTGCTGTATCATAACAAGTCAAAGTGTATTGAGTATTATCTCCAGGAACACTTACAGCTTTAGAGCTCGGCACCGCAGGAGGCACAGTAGGATTTGAAACAGATCCGTTCCAATCAGGAGAAACAGGAACAGAAGAAGCAGTACAGTTTGCCAAAGTACCAACATTTGAAGTCCAACGTAAAGTAGTAGAATACGGAACACCTACAGAATATGAATCAGGGAAAAGACTAAGTGTGGCATTTTGAGTACTAAGACCAAATACAACATTTGTAAAATTAATCCATCCAACATTTACAGGTCCTCCCCAAGCATAACCTGTCAGAGCACTACCGTTTCTTACAATTCCGTATCCTGTCCCACTCAAAGCAACCCATCCATCCCAGCTCCCAAGATCAGTAGAAGATTTCAAAGAACCGCTACAACCACTAACAAAAACTGCACAAAAACGAGCCCAACCTGTTATATTATTTCCTGTTAGTTTAGCATTATCTGCTGTTGTTCCTCCTCCAGTCGGGAAACCAGAAAGTCCACCGAACTTCAACCATCCAAGATTTGGGGTCCAAGCATATCCTGAAATTAATCCAGAATTTGGATCGATATTTACACCAAAATTTGAAATATTACAATCGGCTCCAGAAATACAATTAAAACTTAGCCAGCCCATACCTCCATCAGAGTATCCACTCCAAGAATAACCAGACACATTGTCCAACACGCTAGAACTCACAGTTCCATAAATTACTAAAGAGAAAAAAAACACAAAAACAATACTAAATGCAAATATATTTTTTTTAAATTTTTGCCACATAATAATTATTTTTTCATATTATTAAAATCTTCTAATTGTTGTAAAATTTCTTTTTCACTCAAATTATTTTCAACTTTTGGAGCATTTTCTAAATCTTTTATTAATTCCTGATCTGTTTTTGGATTAGGCAATGTTTCATAGTTCTCAAGGTCTTGTATTAGTTTTTTTTCAAACTGCTCTTGGTCTGAAAGTATTTGTTTTTGTTGTTTTTTCTTTTGCAAAAAGAGATAACCGAAAATGCTAATAAAAATAACAACAATTAGCAAAATCCACAAAATCAAAGTTTTTTTAATCATATTACAATTATACAACAATAAAATAAATTAACAAAACTTTTTAACATCAACATATTGTAAAAAAATAAAGATTATGATATACTAAAAAACAAGAAAGTCCTGCAAAACGGGGCTTTTTATTATAAAAAGGCTTTTAAAGCCCTAATAACAATTAAATATTATGTTAGATATAAAAACATTCAAATCAGCATTAGAACAACTAGAAGATGAAAGAAAAATACCAAAAGAAAAGGTTTTAGATGCCATAGAACAAGCAATGGCAGCTGCTTACAAAAAAGATTACGGAAAAAAAGGTCAAATAATTCGTGCAAAATTTGACCTAGAAACAGGAAAAACAGACTTTTTTCAAGTTAAAATAGCTGTTGACGAATCTATTGTGCGTATGGACAAAAGAGAAGATGACGAAATTGAATACTCTATCAATGATGGAGATGAAAGACCTTATTTCAATGAAGAGCACCATATTTTACTAGAAGATGCTAAAAAAATAAAAAGTGATACAGCTTTAAACGACGAGCTTGTTTTTCCACTTGAATCAAAAGACGATTATGGACGTATTGCTGCTCAAACAGCAAAACAAGTTATAATACAAAGAATTCGTGAAGCTGAAAGAGCTTCTGTTATCCAAGAATACGGTATTAAAGAAGGAGAAATCATCTCTGGTATTGTCCAAAAAATAGAAAGAGGTAACGTTTATATAGATTTCAACAGAGCAACAGGCATTCTTCCTTTTGAAGAACAAATACCAAATTCTCATATTCAAAAAGGTCAAAGAATAAGAGTTTATTTGTATTCTGTAGAAGATACACCAAGAGGCATAAACCTAAGACTTTCTCAAACACACCCAAAATTCCTAGAAAAACTATTCGAAACAGAAGCTCCTGAAATAGCGAGTGGAACTGTGGTTATAAAATCTATCGCCAGAGAAGCCGGCTCTCGTTCTAAAATGTCTGTTTATACAAATGATTCAAGTATCGATCCAGTAGGATCTTGTGTTGGTCAAAAAGGAGCTCGTGTAAATACAGTTACAAATGAACTTTCTGGTGAAAAAATAGATATTATTCCTTGGTCAGAAGAACCAAGAGAATACATAACAAATGCTCTTTCTCCTGCAAAAGTATTAAATATCGAAGTAAATGAAGATGAACACAAGGCTTCCGTAGAAGTAGCCGAAGATCAACTTTCTCTTGCTATAGGTAAAGGAGGACAAAATGTACGCCTTGCAGCAAAACTTACAGGATGGAAAATAGACATCAAAAGTAATACAGTAAATACAGAAAAAGAAAAGATAGTCAAAGATGAAGAAGAAAAAGAAATAGAAGAAGAAACAGATGAAAACACAGAAGAAGCTGAATAATTTGTCTTAAAACTCTAAAAAACTTATAATATATAAAGTTTTATTATAATTAACTAAATAAAAAAATGGCAAACATAAATCACAAACCTTCTAAATATATGTTGAATTTGCAACACGTATTACCGGCATTTGCTGATGAGGAAAAATCATTAGTCAATGGTTTAGTAGAAATAAATGCAAATTCTATAAATAAATACGAATTTATCACAGAAACAGGCCAATTAAAACTCGACCGTGTTGGATATTCTTCTTTAGCTTATCCTGTTGCTTATGGACTTATTCCACAAACTTGGGATCAAGACAACGATTTGCTTGATTTTATTATTGCAAACGTAACAGAACCCCTAGTTCCAGGATCTTTAGTAGAAGCTAGAGTTATTGGAGTTATGAAATTCGAAGACGGAGGCGAAAGAGACGATAAAATCATAACAGTCCTAGCAGATGACAAAAGAATTGATCACATCAATTCTTATAAAGACCTAGGTGAACATTGGATGAAAGAAACAGAACACTATTTTGAATATTACAAGCACCTAAAAAAACCGGGAACTTGTAAATCTTTAGGTTTCTTTGAAAAAGAAGAAGCTCTAAAGGTGATAAAAGAGTGCGAAGAAAGATATCAAAAAGAATACGCTTCAAAATTTGAAGATTAATAAAACAAAACCTCTCTCTTGAGAGGTTTTGTTTTATTAATAAATATGTTATAATGTTGTTGTTAGTACGAAAGATTATAACTTAATAATTTAAAAATAAAAATATGAAAAAATACTTAACATTAACATTGGTTCTATTAATGATGCTTGGTTTTAGCTCTCAAGCAAAAGCTCAAAGCTCTGAAGCGACAAATACAACTTCTACAGAGCAAATAACTACTGATGACACAAAAACAGAAGGAGTAGATGTCGAAAAAACAGAAGGTGAAGAAATAGAAAAAATAGAAGAAGAAACAGAAGAGTCAGATAATGCTTCTAGTACACCAAAAACAAGAGAAGAGATACGTTTAATGAAAATAGAAGAAATCAAAGAAAAAAGTGAAGCAATACGTACAGAAAATAAAGAAAAAAGAGAGGAAATAAAAGCTGAAATGAAAGAAAAAGTTGAAGCTATAAAAACACAAAGAGAAGAAACAATAAAAGAAGTGCGAGAAAAAACAGAAGAAATGAGAACAAATTCTCGCTTGATGGTATTAAATAGTTTTGAAGTCAGAATCAACGCTTTTACTCAAATCTCAAAAAGATTGATTTCGAGAATAGAAAAAAGCGACAGAGCAAGCAAAAATATAGAATTAACCAGATTAAATACTATCGTGAATTCTCTTGAAGAATCCAAAAAAGAAATTCAAATATTGAAAGAAAACAAAGAAACAAAAACTGCTGAAGAGATAAAAACAGAAGTACAAAAAATAAAAGATTCTTTGTTAAATAAACACAAAATCCTTGTAGAAATAATTACAAATTTAAAAAATAATTAAAATGGAAAACCAAAAAAGTAAAGAAAATTCACTAGAAAAATCAAACGGTGCATTTATGGGTATATTTATGATTGTTGTAATACTCGTAGCTGGAATTATTTATCTCA
>CAYLLX010000048.1:0-5082 GCA_964384975.1 uncultured Candidatus Saccharibacteria bacterium | reverse complement strand
CTCAAAAAGAATTCCGTATCAACAAAGCACAAAAAGGTCAAATGAAAGGAAATAATTTTAAGCTCTTAAAAGAGTTTAGAGTTAAAGGGGGAGAGAACTCTTCTTTGAAAGAAGGAGATGTTGTAGATGCTTCTATTTTTGAAATAGGAGATAAATTACAAATTTCTGGTACTTCAAAAGGTAAAGGTTTTCAAGGTGTTGTAAAAAGACACGGATTCGCAGGAGGACCTAGAACACACGGTCAAAAACACTCAGAAAGAGAACCAGGATCTATCGGTGGAGGTTTGCGTACACACGTTCCAAAAGGAATGAGAATGGCAGGAAGAATGGGATCTGATAGAATTACTTATAAAAATTTAAAAGTTGTTGGTATTGATGCAGAGAACAATAAGCTTTTTATAAAAGGTGCATTACCAGGTAGACGTGGTACTTTAATTGAAATAGTTTCAAAATAATTATGGAAGCAAAAATATACAATCAAAAAGGAGTTGAAGCAGGAAAAATATCTCTTCCAGAAGCAGTTTTTGCTGCAAAATGGAGAGCTGACCTTGTTCACCAAGTAGTAGAAGGTATGCGTTCTAACAAACGTTCTGGTACTGCTGATACAAAAGGCAGAGGAGAAGTTCGTGGAGGAGGTAGAAAGCCTTGGAAACAAAAAGGTACAGGACGTGCTCGTCACGGTTCTAACCGTTCACCTATATGGGTAGGAGGAGGTGTTACACACGGACCTTTGGCTGAAAAAAACTACAAGAGAAAAATAACAAAAAGTATGCGTGCTGAAGCTTTGTTTTCTGTCTTGTCTAAAAAAATGAAAGCAGGAGAAATTATCTTTATTGATTCTTTGGAAATGAAAGAAATGAAAACAAAAGACGCTATTTCTGTTATGGAAAATTTAGCAAAAGCAACAGGTTTCAAGCCTTTGATAAAAGCACAAAAACCAAAAGTTTTAACTGCTTTATTTGCTAAAGAAGAAAAAACTCTAAAAAGTTTTAGAAATTTACCAAACTTAGAATTAACTTTTGTTAAAAACTTAAACCCTTTAGATGTTTTAAATTATAAATACCTTTTGATTGAAAGACCAGAAGAAAGTGTAAAATTCTTAGAATCTAGAAAATAATTATTAAAGCCATGATTACAATGAAACTTATAAAAAATCCAAGAATTACAGAAAAAGCATCTTTTGCTGCTGAGCAAAATGTTTATACCTTCAATGTATCTGTTGATGCAACAAAAAATGAAGTTAAAAAAGCAATTTTTGCTTTATATAAAGTAAATCCTGTAAAAGTTAACGTATTATCTTTTCCAGCAAAACAAATAGTTAAGCGTGGTAAAAAGGGTGTAAAACAAGGTGGTAAAAAAGCTTTTGTTTATTTAAAAAAGGGTGATAAAATAGAATTTATTTAATACATAAATTCATTAGATTAAAAACATGAAAACATATAAACCTACAACAAAATCAAGAAGAGCAATGACAAACGTTACTTATCGTGGCGTTTTGACAAAATCTGAACCAGAAAAATCTTTAACTCATGGTTTTCGTCGTGCTGTTGGAAGAAACAATCAAGGTCGCGTCACTACTCGTCACAAAGGAGCAGGACATAAGCGTCTTTTTAGAGAAGTAGATTTTTTATATAACAAAAAAGAAATTCCTGCAAAAATAACTTCTGTAGAATATGATCCAAATCGTTCAGGTTTTATAGGTATTGCTGTTTATGCTGATGGTGAGAAAAAATATATTCTTTTACCAAAAGATGTAAAAGTAGGTGCAAAATTTATTGTTTCTGAAAATGCTCCTCTTGAAGTTTTAAATAGACTTCCTTTGAAAAATATTCCAGTTGGTACTTTTGTTTATAATATTGAAATAAAAACTAGTGGTGGAGCAAAAATCGCTCGTTCTGCTGGTAACTTTGCTCAAGTTGTGGCAAATGCGGACGGTTATACAAACCTAAAAATGCCATCTTCTGAAATTAGAAAAGTGAGTGAAAAATGTTGGGCAACTATCGGATCTGTTTCTAACGAAGAACATCATTTAGAGAATTACGGTAAAGCTGGTAGAAGTCGTTGGAAAGGTATCCGTCCTACTGTTCGTGGTACTGCTATGAACCCTGTAGACCACCCATACGGTGGAGGTGAAGGTAGACAAGGTAGAGGTACAAAAAGACCAAAGACTATGTGGGGTAAAGTTACAGGAGGTAGAAAAACAAGAACTCCAAAGAAATACTCAAATGTGTTTATCGTGTCTAGAAGAAAAACTGGTAAAAATAAATAAAAATAAAACCCCGAAAGGGGTTTTATTTTTTTAGATAATATTTCTTGGATTTTTAAAAAAGTGTTATAATAAAAATATTATGAAATGGATGTTTAAACATGGAAAAATAAAAAAGAAATTATTGCTTGCTGAAATAGTTCTTTTGGTTGCTTCTGTCTTTGTTTTTAGGGGATTGTGGAATTTTTTAGATATATTTGAGTTTATGTGGTCTCCGGTAGTGCTTTTAATTTCTTTTGTTTTGGGTATGATTTTTTCTGTTTTAGCTTTGAGATATATTGTGCAAAATGAATAATATATTGTTTTGCTAATAAAAATTTGACTTTTTTCTATAATTTGCTAGTATAAGTACAAGCTCTTTTGAGCTTTTTATTTAATCACAAAATGACAAGATCAATCAAAAAAGGTATAAATATTGACGAAAAACTGCTAAAAAAAATAGCAGGTAAAAGTCCGTTGCAAACACCAGTAATAAAGACTTGGAAAAGAGCATGTCAAATTGCTCCTGAAATGGTTGGGTTTACTTTTGGCGTACACAACGGAAAAAGTCACATAGAGGTTTTAGTTACTGAAGATATGGTTGGGCACAGATTAGGAGAATTTTCACCAACAAAGAAATTTATTAAACACGGAGGTAAGATGCAAAAAGAGCTTGAGCAAAAGAAAAAAGAAGCAGAAATAACTGCAGCTAAATCCGCATCTGGAGCAGCGAGCGCTAAGAAAAAATAATATAACATATGAAATCTTTTTTAAAAAATTACAGACAATCACCTAGAAAAGTACGTTTAGTTGCTGATTTAGTTAGAGGTAAAAATGTAGCAGATGCATTGGTTCAATTAGACTTTTTGCCTAAAAGAGCAAGTGATCCTATGAAGAAGTTACTAAATTCTGCAATAGCAAACGCCCTTAACCTAGGAACTCAAAAAGAAAATTTATTCGTAAAAGAAATTAGAGTTGATAAAGGTATCGTAATGAAAAGAATGATGCCTGCAGCTATGGGATCTGGTCACAGAATAAACAAAAGAACAAGTCATATCGCTATAGTTTTGGGAGAAAAGGTTGTATTTGAAAAAGGAACAGAAAAGAAAGTATCAAAAAGAACAACAGCAAAAAAAGAAAAAGTTGCTAAAAAAGAAATAAAAGAAAAAACAATTAAAAAAACAACAAAAAAAGTTAAAGAAGATAAATAAAACATATGTCAAAAATAGTTCACCCATACGCACATAGATTAGTAATACTTAGAGACTGGAAGTCTCGTTGGTTTGCTGATACTAAAAAATACTGTGACTACTTAAAAGGAGATGTTTTATTGCGTGAATTTTTAGAAAAAAAATTGAGAGGCATGTATGTTTCTTCTATTGAAATAGAAAGAAGTCAAAAAGCTACTCGTTTTATAGTAAAAACTTCTCGTCCTGGTTTAATAATCGGTAGAAACGGAGAAGGGGCAAATAAGCTCAAAGAAGAGATCGTTAAAAAAATAGCAAAATTAAAACTTCCTAAAGTTGAAGATTTGAAATTAGAAATAGTAGAAGTTCAAAACCCAGAAGCTGATGCTGCTATTGTTGCTTATATGGTTGCAGAAGGTTTGGAGAAAAGAATGACTTACAGAAGAGTTATGAAGCAAGTTTTAGAAAAGGTTATGTCTGCTCGTGGAGTAGAAGGAGCTAGAATCCTTTTGTCTGGAAGACTTGGAGGTGCTGAAATTGCACGTACAGAAGAATTGAAAAAAGGTTCTATTCCGTTGCAAACTTTCCGTGCAGATATTGATTTCAAAAGAGAAAAGGCTCATTTGCCTTATGGAGATGTAGGTATAAAGGTCTGGATTTATAGAGGTAAGATTTTTTCTGATAAAAAGAAAAAAGAAATAAATAATTAATTAAAATATATGTTAGTCCCAAAGAAAGTAAAATTTAGAAAGTGGCATACAATGCGTATGAATCCGAAAGCTATAACTCCTGTAACAAAAGGAAGTAAATTGTCTTTTGGCTCATTTGGTCTACGTTCAGAGAGTCATGCTCGTGTTAGAGCAAATCAAATCGAAGCAGCTAGAAAAGCTATGTCTCGTGCTTTGACTAAAGTTGGTAAATACTGGATTCGTATTTTCCCTGACAGACCGTATACAGCAAAAGCTGCTGAGGTGGGTATGGGAAAGGGTAAAGGAGATCCACAAGGTTATTGTTTTGAAGTTTTTCCGGGACGTATGATTTTTGAAGTTGATGGTGTTGATGCAAGTATTGCTCGTGAAGCACTAAGAAAAGCAGGAACAAAATTACCATTAAAAACTAGAATAGTTTCAAGAGAAAAATAATATGGCAAAGAAAAAAGAAAATTTTAAAGATATGAGTGTTCTAGATTTAAAGAAAATGGCTGCTTCTTTGCAAGAAGAAATAAGAGTAATCCGTTTTAAAGCAGAAGGCTCTAGATCTAAAAACGTAAAAGAAGTTTCAAATTTAAAAAAGAAAATAGCAAAAATATTGACAGAAGTAAGTAAAAGTATTAAAAATAAATAAAAGTTATGTCAGCAAAAAAATTACAAAAGAATACAGAAGAGAAAAAAAGCACAGTTTTAAAAGGTGTGGTTGTTTCTGATAAAATGCAAAAAACTGTTGTTGTTTCTGTAGATAGATTGGTAAAACACCCAAAATACGGAAAGTTTTATACAATCAGTAAAAAATACAAAGCACATGACGAAAATAATACTTTTAAAAAAGGAGAGACTGTTGAAATTATAGAAACAAGACCAGTTTCAAAATTTAAGAAATTTAAAGTTTTAGAAAAATAATATGATACAAACAGAAACATTAGTAAAAATAACA
>CAYLLX010000047.1:0-5132 GCA_964384975.1 uncultured Candidatus Saccharibacteria bacterium | reverse complement strand
ACCATGGACCCCAGAGGTATAAGCTCTGTGCTCTAACCAACTGAGCTAAGGGTGGATTTAGATAAGGGATTAAATGTCCGACATCTATTGGTTATGTATAAATACTATACGAATTATGGCTTTTCTGCAAGGTTTTACAATTATCTAAAATAATATTGTTTTTTAAAAAAAATAAGGAGTCGACTGATATCTCAGCCAACTCCTTACACCATGACAAGAAAAACGTTTTTTAGCCCATCTACTGGAACCAAAAAGCCTTTTTCATTGGAAAGATAAAAAATAGAATCCTTTCCAAAAAAAATATTGAGCTTTACACTAACACCCTCTTCTCCCAAAAGAAATTCTTTAATAATTCCTTCTTTAAATTCAGGTGAGTCAATAAAGTCTCGAATCTTTTTCTTGTCTGATTCATTTAACATATCTTTTAACATACTAAAATATAGTTTATCATACTTTTAAAGCTTTGTCAACATTCTTCTAACATCCTCTTCTATTGTCATAATATTTTTTAAATCTAAATCTTCCAAAACTTCTCTACCGTAAAAATCTTCGATTTTTAATCGACCATAAGCATCTCTTTTTTCATCCAAAGATTCACCTCTAGATTCACCAAAATCAATCAACACAGGCGCACTGGTTTTTTTGTCTATCATTATATTTCTAGAAAATAAATCAGCATGGTATATTCCGTTGTTATGCATTTGTTGAACAAACCCCCTTAAGGAGCTAAAATACTTATCTACATCAAAGTTATCAGGAAGTCTTGCATTATTTTTAGACTCTATAACATCTTCCATTTTATAAGCATCCATAAAAGACATAGCTATAACCTGTCTTTCTATCGGTCTACTGTCTTTATTGTATTTAATCATAGCTTTTAAGGCAAAAATAGGTTTAGGAACCATAACATCAGAATTTTTAGATAAAGAATGAACTCTATTCAAAAAATCAGCCTCTTCCCATACATCATTTGTTGGCTTAACAAAGGGTTTAATTTTTTTAAAACAAATGTTTGAATTAGCATCATTACTTAAAAAAATTTCAGAAAAATTACCCGAATCATAAATATTTTCTTTTATAAATATATTTTTAGCATATTCAACAAACCTTTCCAGGTTTTTACTTTCAAAATCAGAATCATTTTCTGGTTTAAACCTCAACTTAACTATCTCCATGATTTTATTATACACAAAAATAACAAATAATAAAATTAAATATCAAAAGAGATTTTGGTATTTGGGGGGCGGAGGGGAACCCTCCGCCATTAACCCTCCGCCACTCAAAGGTCACCTTTGATAAAAGACTAAAACAAAAACAGAGGTGTTACCTCTGTTTTTGTTTATTTTTATAAATTATAATTTCTTGGGTATTATACCAAAGCTTTTTATAACTTCGTCATATTCTGCTTGTTCTAAAGTTTCTACTTCTATGAGTTTTTTGGCTATACCTTCTAAAGCTTCTTTGTGAGTATTGAGAACTTCTTCTGCGCGCACAAGCGCCTCAGACATTATTCTTTTTACTTCTGCGTCTATTTCCATAGCTTTATGCTCAGAGTATTCTTTGTCTTCGAAACCTTGTCTGCCTCCGTCCCCTGCATAAGCCACAGGACCGATCATATCAGACATACCCCAGCGCATAACCATAGCTCGAGCCAAATTTGAAGCAACTTGCAAATCATTCGAAGGACCAGTCGTCACATCTCCAAAAATCATTTTCTCTGCTACATAACCTCCCAAGGACATAGCGATATCATCGAGGAATTCTTTTCTTGATTGCAATTTTCTCTCTTCTAGAGGGAGCTTCATTGTATAACCTCCTGCCCTACCACGAGAAACAATAGAAACCTTGTGCACAGGATCTGCATCCGGCAAAACAGAAGCCACCAATGCATGTCCTGCTTCATGATATGCAGTTATTTCTTTTTCTTTTTTAGTTAAAAGATGGCTTTTTCTTTCTGGACCCATTATCACTTTTTCTATCGATTTTATCAGATCCATCTGTGTAACTTTTTTACGATTTTCACGAGCAGTCAAAATCGCTGCTTCATTCATCAAAGAAGCAAGGTCAGCACCAGAAAATCCCGGAGTTCTTTCAGCAATAACTTTTAGATTTACGTCTTCTGTTAAAGGTTTTTTCAAAGAATGAATTTTTAAAATTTCTTCTCTGTCAGCCCTATCAGGAAGATCGAGAATAACTTTTCTATCAAAACGTCCCGGACGAACAAGAGCTGGATCTAAAACATCAGATCTGTTGGTAGCAGCCATAACAATAACCTTGTCAGTCGGCTCAAAACCGTCCATCTCAACCAAAATCTGATTTAAAGTTTGCTCTCTTTCATCATTACCGCCTCCAAACCCTCCCCCGCGAGTTCTTCCAATAGCATCTATTTCATCAACGAAAATAATAGCTGGAGAAGCTTTTTTTGCGAGTTTAAACAAATCTCTCACACGACTCGCTCCAACACCCACAAACATCTCCACAAATTCAGAACCTGACAAATGAAAAAAAGGCACTCCTGCTTCCCCTGCTACTGCACGAGCAAGCAAAGTCTTACCAGTACCCGGAGCACCAGTCAAAATAACTCCTTTAGGTATTTTTGCTCCTATATCTAAAAACTTTTTAGGACTACGCAAAAAATCTACTATTTCTTTTAATTCTTCTTTGGCTTCTTTTGCTCCTGCGATGTCTTTAAAGGTTACTCTATTGTTTTTATCATTTGGGTCTATTATCTTTGCTCTTGATTGGCCAAAAGTAAAAGCTTGCATTCCTGAGCCTTTTACTTGACGAGACAAATACCAAAAAATAAAAATAATAAAAACTAAAGGCAAAAGGAAAGGCAAAAGATTACCTAACCAAAACAAAAACCCAGTTTCATTTTTTACTTTTATTTCTGCACTCGCCAAAGCATCAGTACTTACTCCGTAATTAAACAAAGTCTGAGAAAGAGAAGATTCTGTTTCTTTTTTGGATTTTTTAATTTCACCATTCTTGTATTCTATGTTAAGTTTATCAGCTTCTACTGTTATAGACTTCACCTCACCCAAAGAAACACTTTTTGCCAATTCTGAAATAGAAACTTCTGGTATTTCTTTTGGATTCCCTGCAAGCACAAGATAAAGCCCTGTTATAAGCATAAAAATCAAAATCGAAGTACCAATACTGCTACTAAATTTTGTTTCTTTATTATTTTTCTTTTTATTTTTATCGTCTTTTTGGTTTAAAAAATTTAAATTCATTTCTACAATATAACACAAAAAAACCAATAAAAAAAGCGCGCCTTTTCAGACACGCCCCCCTAAAATAGGGATTTTATTTTGGGACTTTTTTCCACCCAACGGTGTAACAATCACCCTCATGCACCAACACAATCAAACGGCTTTTTTCGTCATACCAGTGCTTCAGACCTACTTCTCTCGCAAAAGACAAAGCTTTAACTTGCGACATTTTGAAATCTTTATACAAAGACCCATTGTGCGAAATGCACAATGTGTCTTTGTCTCCTTCTTGGTTAGAACCTTGAACAATTATATCCTTATTGCTCCCTTCTTTTACTTTATTGTTAAACTTCCTTTTATTATTACATTTAATAAATGCATTAAATAAAAAGAAAAATACAACAACAAAAACAAACCAAGACAAAAATCTTTTTGCGCCCCTGTCAAAGAAACGCTTTTCATGCTGTGCCATAATTCCTCCTTTTTTAAACCTATCTACAAGATAGCATTTAAATAAAAAATATCAATATGCTAAGATATAAATATGTCCAATTATGCGGAAAATAGAAAAGTTTACTTTGACTATGAAGTTGTCGATAAATACGAAGCAGGTATCGAACTTTCAGGCATCGAAGTAAAAGCAATACGCGCAGGCAAGATGTCCCTTAGTGGGTCCTTTATTTTAATACGTGGAGGTGAGGCTTATCTAATCAATGCAAATATAGAACCTTATCAGACAAACAATACTCCAAAAGAATACAACACAACTCGCAACAGAAAACTCCTTTTAACCAAAAAAGAAATAGAAGAACTTGCAAATACAGAGAAAAATAAAGCGTTGACAATAGTCCCTCTTTCAGTGTATAATAAAGGAAGGAAGATAAAAATAAGTTTTGCTTTAGCTAAAGGAAAAAAGAAGCATGACAAAAGAGAAGCGACTAAAAAACGCGACACAGAGAGAGATATTCGCAGAGAATATAAAGTACGTTGATAATAAATTTGGTCCCGTAAAATTATACAACACGGGACTCGCAAAAAAACAGGCTTGCCGCGAGATGCGGCCAAAGCCGCATTTTTCGCGGGACTGCAAGGCATAGACAGGAAGCCTTTTACCATTGATGCATACTGAGATGAGCAACTCATAAAACTACTCGAAAATCTAATTGCAAAATTAGGATCTAAGGCAAAAGCATCTCCATACTTCGGTATGAAAGATTTCGCTTTTGCTCCAGCTTTCGCTTAACTTAAGCCAGACTGGTGTCTCATTTATAGACTTCCGATATATAAAATGAGGCATAATATTTTCGGGATAGAAAAAAGTTTTTCTCGCACTTTTTTCGAAACTTAAGAGAAAAGGTTAAAAAATATTTCGCTCGCTTTATAATTTTTTAACCTACAAAAAAGCGTGCTATGTATGTAGACTTCTTTGTAAAAACTTTCTGCACACGAGTTCAATTCTCGTCAGTTCCACCACTTCGCCTCATTTCGTTACCACTTCATTCGGCTACGCGGTGCAGGCACACAAAACCACCCACCGGTGGTTTTTAATTTTAGGCTATCAAAATATATTTATGATAAAATATAAAAATGAAAAAGTTAAATGTTTCTGGATATAGGGGTATTTGGGGAGAGGATCTCAACGAGCAGATTGGTTTTGAATTCGGTCTTGCTTTCGCTCAAATGATCAAAGAGCACAAACTACCTCAAAAAATACTCATCGGCAGAGATGCTAGAAATACTGGAGAAAAAATACTCACAGCTTTTATTTCTGCATTGGAAATAGAAAACATAGATTATGAATATGGGGGTATTATCCCCACCCCGTCTGTTTTGCTCGCTGTAAACGAAGGCTCTTTCGGGGGCGGACTTATCATCACTGCATCGCACAATCCAAAAGAATACAACGGTTTGAAATTC
>CAYLLX010000046.1:0-5142 GCA_964384975.1 uncultured Candidatus Saccharibacteria bacterium | reverse complement strand
TCTTAATTGGGGAAAGTAGGCTGTCGCCAGCACAAAGGGTTTTATTTTTTTTTACACAAAAACTCGCGAAAGCGGGTTTTTTGTTTTTTATGTTATAATATATCTATGACATGGTTTTTAATCGCAATAGGTGCTCCGTTTCTTTGGGCTTTGGTAAATATTGCTGATCAATATTTAGTTTCAAAGTATTCAGAAGGAGAGAGAGGGTCCGGAGGACTTGTTTTATTTTCTAGTTTTATTGGTATTTTTGTGGCTTTGGGTATTGCCATCTTTCAAGGAGGGCTTTTTGATATACCAAATCTGGATAAATTATTGCTCGTTATTACAGGGGGTCTTACTATCGCTTGGATCGTTTTGTATCTTTGGACTTTGGAGTTGGAAGATATTTCGGCTGTAGCTCCTTGGTTTTTGACTGTACCGATTTTTGGATATATTTTAGGCTATTTGTTTTTAGGAGAAAATATTAATTTTCATCAAAAGATAGGTTCTCTTGTTGTTTTAGGTGGGCTTTTACTTTTGTCTTTGGATTTTTCTAAAAAAGAAAAAAGAAGTTTCAAGTGGCGTCCTGCTTTGTATATGCTTATTGCTTGTTTGATGATTGCTGTTATGGGTATTATTTTTAAATATGTGACCATAGAAGAGAATTTCTGGATTTCATCTTTTTGGGAATACGGAGGACTTGGAATTTTTGGTATTTTGATTTATCTTTTTGTGCCGAGGTACCGTAAAGAATTTAAATACATGAATGACAAGGGAGGTGTGAGGATTTTTATATTAAATATTTCGAGTGAGATAACGACTATGGTGGGTAATTTTTTAACAAACTACGCGCTCCTTCTCGCTCCTGTGGTTATGGTTTATTTTGTGGGTAGTTTTCAGCCAGCTATCGTTTTAATACTCAGCATCATCGGTACAAAATTTTTCCCGAAAATAATACAAGAAGACATATCTCAGAGAGTTTTGATCCCTAAAATAATAGCTATAATAATAATGACCATAGGTAGTTTTTACTTGTTTTTTTAAAAATGTGGTAAAATATATGTATGTCTGAAGGAACAGAAATAAAAGTTAAAAAAGAGCTTGATGATCATGATGTTTTGCCTGACTCTGGGCAAGAGCATGAAGTTTTACACAAAAGTGGAGACTTTTTTTATGATGATGTTGAAGGTTTGGAGAATCAAAAACCAGACAAATTTTTATTCCTAATACTTTTTGCTACTTTTTCTCTAATTGCTTATAGTTTAATAAATTTATTTTTATTAAAAAATTATGATTTTATAACTGAGATTAATTGTGATCCTACCTCAGAGCATTGTTTTTATCGAGCTTGTGATATGGATGAAAATGAATGTTATCCTAATAACCTTTCTTATTATAAAGTTCAAACCATCAAAGCGAAATATTTTAAATATTGTGAAAATGAAGACTGTACTGTCGCTTGCAACGAAGGATTGATTCAATGTGTTGAAACCTTGTGTGGTGAAGAGGAGGGAGATCGTTGTGTAAATCCTGAAAACTATGTGCCTCTACCAACAAAAGAAGCAGATCAAGAAATTTTACCAGAAGAGATAATAGCACCTGTGGAAATTCCTGCAGAAGAATAAAATTATGTCAACAATAGATTACAATGCAATAATGTCAGATAGAAATATTTTCAATCAGACTGTCTATACTCCCTTGTCTGAAGCCTTGAGACTTTTAGAAGAAAGACAGAAAGATAAAGTATTGGTGGCAAAAATTGAAAAACTTTTAGATAATGATATTCCTGATTTATTTAAAAAAATAAATAAGTATGGGGTAAGTGAAAGACATTTGGCAACTCCCAATTATGACACTCGCTGGTTTCTTGAAACAACAAAATCTCATGGCTTGATCCCTGTATTTTCTGAATACTTGGAGGATAAATTTACTTCAAATAATATTTTTAAGCATTCATTGGGCAGGCTACATTTGCATGATAATAAGAGAGATAAAAAAGGTAACAATATAGAAGAGAAAATAACTATTATTGATTTTAATAAAAATAATGGAAAAAAATTGAAAGAAGTTGTTACCTTATGGGACGAGCCCTTGGTTGATTTCCACAGAAGATTATTAAATTCTTGTGGCTATTCAAAAGAAGATTGTGTTATTTTTGATGCATCTGATTGGCTAGAAAGAAATGGAAAAATTGCTCAAAAATATTACGAGAAAAGTATTTTGTTTTATGTTTGTCATGGTATTTTGTTTGAAAACTTTTTAATAACTGGACCAGAAAGTGAGTTTACTAGGGATGTGCTTTTACCAGCAATAGAGAAGGTTACAAAAATAACTGGATTGAAACCCTTAATCGTGCCAATATCACCGATAGAAACAGAAGACGACAATCATTCAACTTCTTATGATAAGAAAATTAAACAATATATTAATATAATATAAATATAAAAAAATATTTGAAATTAATGAATTAGTAAATACATGTTATGCGCAAACACAAGCTGGAACAATAATAAATTTTGCAGGTTATGCACATCTTTTACCTGTAGTTATGATGTTTCCTTTGGCTTTTTTTATTTTGATAAAATCAAAATTTAACTTTTTTGCGAAGACTTTTTTTGTTTTCGTTGTGGCTTTTTGTTTGTGGCTGGTAGGGGATCATATTCTGTGGACAAGTAATAATTATGATTTAATCCATGCTGTTTGGACTTTTTTGGATTATACAGAAATTGTATTTTTCATGTTTGGATTGTATTTTATTTTAGTTTTCTTGAGAGAGCGAGATATTTCTATTGCTACAAAAGTTCTTTTGTTTGTACTTACGCTACCTCCTTTGGTCGCATCATTTTTAGGATATTCAACGACTGTTTTTTATCACCCAGTATGTGAATCTTTGAATAGTAATTTTATAACTTATTATAAACTTAGCGTAGAAGCTTTTGTTGTGGGTATAATTTTACTTAATCTAATAATACACATTTTCAGGAAATACGATAAACAAGACAAAAAAGCAGACATCGTCGTGATGAGTACTATTTTTATAATGCTTGCGGGTTGGGGTGTTGCGGAGTACCTCGCTTCTAGTACAGGTAATTATGAGATACATCTATACGCAATGTTTTCTTTGCCGATATTTGTTGTTATTCTTGTGTATTCTATTTTCGAATTAGATATTTTTCATTTTAAAATTTTAGGAACGCACTATCTGGTGGCGGTTTTGGTTTTGCTTATGGGAGGGCAGTTGTTTTTCGTTGAGAGTGGTATCGACTCTACTTTGACTGTTGTAACCTTGGGCGCGACGATTTTTATCGCTGCTGTTCTTTTCTTTAATCTAAAAAAAGAATCAGACCAAAGAAGACATATTGAAACCATTTCTGTGCTTTTAAGGAAATCAAAAGATAAAGTTTCTGAAAACAATTTGTACCTCGAAAAAACAAACCAAAGGCTTAGAGTTTTAGATAAAATGAAAACAGAGTTTCTTTCTCTGGCTTCGCACCAACTCCGTAGCCCTTTGACTGCCATAAAAGGATATTCTTCTATGCTCTCAGATGGAGACTTTGGTGTTTTGAATGATAAACAAAAAGATGCGATTGATAGGATTTTTAAATCTAGTAAACACTTGGCGGTAGTTGTTGAAGATCTTTTGAGCGTTGCAAAGATAGAGCAAGGAGGTATGCAATACGTTATGAAAGTTTTTGATTTGGAAAAAGTGGTTGAAGATTTGGTCCATGATTTGCAAATAAATGCAAAAGAAAAAAACTTGAAACTATCTTTTGCTGATGATGATCAAGCTCCGTATTTGACCAAGGGTGATATGGAAAAACTCAGACAAGTTATGATGAACTTTATAGACAACTCTATAAAATACACAAAAGAAGGTTATATCGAAATAGGACTAAGAAAAGACATAGCAAGAAAAAGAGTTATTTTTTATGTAAAAGATACAGGTATGGGTATTTCTCCTGAGATAAAAGATACTTTGTTCCAGAAATTTGCTCGAGGTATCGGAGGCAGGATGGACGCTACGGGTTCAGGGTTAGGCTTGTATCTCGCAAAAGAAGTCGTAGAAGCACACTCAGGTAACGTTTGGGCAGAGTCCGAAGGCTTAGGCAAAGGTTCGACCTTCTTTATGGAGTTAGTGTTGGCGTAAAATTGTGATATTATATTTATATGGATAATAATACAGCTTTTGATACAAGTAATCTTTTATTTGAACCAAAGTTTTTAAATATTGAATATTTCTTTGCAAAGATTTTGGATTTCTTTCAGTGGTTTTTGCATCTTTGGGCATATTTGAATTCTTTGAATATGCTGAAATTTATTTTCGGTATTATTGCTTTGTTTTTGATTTTTGTTATCGTGTATTGTTCTGTGAGAATGCTTGAGCTTCGTAAAAAAGAGGGGGCTTTTATGTCTGAAGAGATGGAGCGTTACAAGAAGAAAATGCAAGACAAACAAGACAAGATAGAAAATGCAAGTATCCGAAATCCTCGATGGATTACTGTTTTGGATTATTTAAAATCTGATAATCCTTCGGATTGGAAACTCGCAATACTTGAAGCAGACGCTATGCTAGAAGACCTTACAGATCAGCTTGATCTAGGAGGAGAGAATATAGGAGAGAGATTGAAAAATACAAATAAAGACAGGATGAAAAGTCTCGATGATGCTTGGGAAGCGCACATAGTCCGCAATAAAATAGCACACGACGGATCTGCTTTTGAACTAACACAAAGAGAAGCAAATCGTATAGCTATGCTTTACGAAAATGTTTTTAGGGAGTTTTGATTTATTTAACTTGTTGCGGGACCACGAATCGAACGTGGGTCTCAAGGTTATGAGCCTTGCGAGATGCCTCTTCTCTATCCCGCTATGCAAATTAAGGACTTATGTATTTTACCTGAAATTTAGAATTTTGCAACCCTGTAGTTTGGTGAAGGACAGTCCTTCACCAAGAGATTATTAAGGTAGGGGTTCTTCGGCTGGAGGCTCTGCTGGGGGTTCTGGTGGAGGAGGGGTGACTCCTGTGCCTACGATTATGGTTCTAGTAACTTCTACACCAGCATTGCCTGATAGGTCGCTAGCATTGTAATGTACTGTATATGTACCATCAGTATTGGTATCGATGGTACCTGAAATCAATACCGCTAGATCACCATCGGTTTC
>CAYLLX010000045.1:0-5327 GCA_964384975.1 uncultured Candidatus Saccharibacteria bacterium | reverse complement strand
AAAAAGGGGGACTGTTTGATTTACTGGAATCAGATCGTGATATGCAATTGAAAGATTACAATCCTTTTAATCCTCTTAACAGTAGTAGTTTTTACGATCCAACACTGATGCATGGGGTAGAAAGTTTTGGTTTGATAATTGGCAATCCTCCATATGTGCAACTTCAGAAAAATGGAGGTCTTTTGGCAAATATGTTTGCGCATCTCAATTACGAAACCTTTGCTCGAACAGGTGACATTTACGCACTGTTTTACGAACGAGGATTAAACCTTTCAAAACCAGAAACTGGTCTGCTTTGCTACATCACTAGCAACAAATGGATGCGTGCAGGATATGGTGAAAAATTGCGTGCCTATTTTGCAAAACATAATCCGTTGATATTACTCGATCTCGGAGGTGGAGTTTTTGAAAGTGCGACCGTAGATAGTAATATTTTACTAATTCAAAATTCAGACAATAAACATGCTACAAAATCACTTACGATCAAAGATAATAAAGCAGACTTATATGATCAAGTGCAAAAAGATTCAATTATTGTAGATTTTTCACATAGTGATTCATGGTTTATTGGAAATCAGTTGGAAATTAATCTCAAGAAAAAGATTGAAGAAAAAGGTGTTCCGCTGAAAGATTGGGATGTAAAAATTAATTATGGAATTAAAACAGGACTCAATGAGGCGTTTATTATTGACGAAGAAACAAAAAATAAATTAATTGCTGAAGATCCAAAATCTGCTGAAATTATAAAACCGATTTTACGTGGACGAGATATAAAAATATACGGGTATGAATTTGCAAATTTGTATATTATTGGAACTTTTCCAACATTAAAGATTAATATTGAAAATTATCCTGCAATTAAAAAATATTTACTAAGTAAATTTGATATTAGGCAGTTAGAACAATCTGGTAAAAAATATCCAGATCTAGGTTTTAACGCAAGAAAAAAGACTGGTAACAAATGGTTTGAAACTCAAGATCAAATTGGATACTTTGATGAGTTTCAAAAAGAGAAAATTGTTTGGGGAAATATTTCATACGATAGTTGTTTTGCTTTACTAGAAAAAGATATTTTTTTGAATGCTCCTGGAAATTTGATTACTTCTGATTTAGTTGATCTTAAATATTTATTAGGTTGTCTTAATTCAAAAATATTTAATTGGGAATTTAAACAAATAGGAATCTTTTTAGGTTCTGCGTATGAGTGGAAAAAGCAATATATTGAGCAGGTTCATGTTCCAAAATATTCAAAAGAAATTGGCGAAAAAATATCTAAAATTGTTGATGAAATAACTTCAAAAAAGAAAAACAATATTAATGCAGATATCTCAGATCTCGAGTCCCAGGTCGACGAACTCGTCATGGATTTGTATGGGTTGAATGAGGAGGAGAAGGAGATAATTAGGAATTCATAGTTATGCAGGATCTTTTTGGAGATGAGATTAAAGCAGAAGAGGCTATACATGTAAATATTTATGCAGATGAAATATGGGATGTAGAAAATATATACACAAAGGAAAAGTGGATGTATTCAATTGCAATTTATGAACGTGCAGATAAACCTATTTTGGCTGACCTTGTGAATATTAGGTATTGTAAGGATCGAGTGGGGTGGGAAGATAAATTTGTTCAAAATGATACAGATATTCACTGGGCAGAATTACGAACTGATAAGAATAAAAAGTTTATAGTTGAACGGTGGTTAAAATATATCTATGAGGATTGTTTTTCTGAAAGAAAATTCTATATGTCATTTATGGGTATTAATTTAACCAACCTAAATACTACTGAGTTTGATTCTAATCAAAATTTAAATTCTATTTATAATAGATTCTTTCGGTCGATGCTCCAATATTCGCTAAAGAAATTTTTTGGTAAAGGAGTGGTTGTTGATAATATTTTTCACGAAGAAGGGTCCCAAAAGGAACATGATTTTTTTGACTGGCATACAATTTTTAAGCTAGATCAAGATGAACATATTAATTTTAATTGTAGGAATATTATATTTTTACCGAAGAGCCATCGTGATAATGAAAAATCTAATGTAATCCAATTATGTGATGTGTTAGCAGGAATTTTGAAAGATTTACATTGTGGTATTTTTAAAAGTAAGAATAGTAATAATCGTGAGGGTGTTCTTAATTCTAAATGTGTACAAGATTTGTTTGTGAAAAGAGTAATTAGAAATCCTTTAAATAAAAATAGTTCTTATTTTTATTTTAATAGATTTAATTTATCTTTTTTTCCAAAAACAAGTTCTAAAAAAGATTCACCGGATCGTTTCATGGATAATTATTATGATTTATCAAAAATAGAACTTGCATTTGAGAAAAATACTTCTCAAATGGATTTGTTTAGTTTTACTAACGAAACTTAATATATTTAAAAAATGCTTGAAATTATTGAAAAAGATATTTTTGATTGTGATGTTGATGTTATTGTGAACTCAGCTAATCCTTCTCTTTTGGCTGGTAGTGGGCTTTGTGGTTTGATTCATAAAAAAGCTGGTCCAGAGATGGAAATTTATTGTAAAGAAATAGGTCCTATAGATGTTGGAGAGGTTGTTATAACTCCCGCTTTTAATGCTCCTTGTAAGGCTATTGTACACATGATAGCTCCTCGTTTTTTGTTGCAAAAATATGATAATGAAAAACATGAATTATTTAAAATGGCTTATGTGAATGTTCTAGAGAATTGCAAAAAACATAATTTTAAAAGTGTTGCTTTTCCGGCTGTTGGGGTTGGTGTTTATGGTTGGCCTGTGGAAGAATCTGCTAAGATTGCTTTAGCGACTATTTATTATTGGATCTCAAAAGAAGAATATGTTTTTGATAAAATTATTATTGCAATACCTGATATTAAGATTTTAGAGATTTATCAAATGGTTCATGATAATTTTTAATAAAGTTAAATTTATTTAAAAATATGTTATACTTAATATATGAAAGGATTTAAAAACAATATAGAAAATTTAACATTAGAAAATAATTCATTTAGAAAGGTTTTATACACAGGTAAAAATACTCAGCTTGTTTTGATGAGTCTTTTGCCAAAAGAAGATATCGGAGCTGAGATACATGAAGAGAACGATCAGTTTTTTCGTTTTGAAAAAGGCGAAGGTAAAGTTATTATCGACGACAACGAATATCTCGTTTCTGACGATGATGCTGTTATCGTACCAGCAGGTGCAAATCACAACGTGATCAATGTTTCAGATTCAGAGCCTTTAAAGTTTTATACTTTGTATTCTCCGTCTCATCACAAAGAAGGTGTAGAGAGAGTAACAAAAGCCGAGGCTGAGGCAGACAGTCCTGATTTTGACGGGACAACAACTGAATAAATCTAAAAACAAAACAATGTAAATTGTTTTGTTTTTTTAATATGAAAAAGAAATATAAAATAAAAACAAAAGTTTGGATTTGGCCCTCCTTCGCAAATGCTTCGGCGGGGCAAGCCGGGAGCGCATCTTGGCATTTTGTAAATATACCAAAAGACATTTCTGAAAAAATACGCAGTGTTTATACAAAAGGCTTCGTGCCTATTGTTGCGAGAGTAGGAGAGAGTCGCTGGGAGACTTCTTTATTTCCGCACAAGATGTCTGGATATTTGCTCTGTATCAAAAAAAATATAAGGGAAAAAGAATGTATTTATTCGGGAGATGAAGTGACTGTAAATTTTGAGATTAAATAGTTTTTAGTGTTATAATAAATATATGAAAAAAATATTAATAACTGGAGGGGCTGGATTTGTGGGGACTTTACTTGCTCGAAAGTTGCTTTCTTTGGGTTATTTTGTTCGTATTTTAGATGTTAAAAAAAGTAGTATCGAGGATCCAAATTTGGATTCCTGTTTAGTAGAGCTGGTTTCAGATATAGTAGACGAAGAAATAGTGAGTGATATTTATGCTGTGGTGAACTTGGCTGGGGCGACTATCTTTGGTAGGTTTACAGAAAAGTATAAAGACACTATATACAAATCTCGAATTGAAAGTACAAAAAATATTTTAAATGCTTTTTCTATTTATCGTAAAAGTTTACCTGTTTTTGTTTCCGCTTCGGCTATTGGATATTATGGAGACACAAAAGGTCTTCGTGCGACTGAGGATTTTGAAGCAGGTAGTGACTTTCTTTCAAATGTTTGTGTGGCTTGGGAGAGAGAAGCAAGTCGAGCAAAAGATATCGGAGCGCGTTTGGTTATTTTACGTACTGCACATGTGATAGGGCAGGGAGGTCTTTTTGCTGTTTTGTCTTCTTTGTTCAAAAGAAATATCGGAGGATTTTTTGCTAAGGGTTTACAACATATGCCTTGGGTTGGAGCGGATGATTTGGTAGACATGTATGTCTTTGCTATAGAGAATGAAAAAATGAATGGAGTGTATAATACAGCCGTAGAGAATCCAACACAAAAAGAGTTGATGGAAAAAATTCGTCGTAGTGTCGGGTCTCTTTTTAATTGGCCGATACCTGTTTTTATGGCGAGACTTTTATATTTAGATTTTGCGGATTCTTTGGTTGTAGATATTTTGATTGATAGTAGTAAAATAAAAAACGAAGGTTTTATTTTCAAACAAAATGACCTACTTGATGTCTGTAAAAAATCTTTAACAAAATAATTTATTTACATATCTTTTATATTATGTTATACATAAGTTAGTCGACTATTACTAGTTTTAATTTCAAAATAATAATATGGACGAACAAGAAGTAAAAGTTGAAGGTGCAGAAGAAACTATGGACACAACAGAAGCTACTGAAGAAGAAGCTACTGCTGAAGAAACTACAGAAGCTGCAGCTGAATAAGCCTCGTGCTTAGTAGAAAATAAAAGCCCTCTTGCGCAAGCAAGGGGGCTTTTATTTTAGGGCTAAATTGGGGTTTTGTTATTGGCTATATAGGAGCTTGACTTATTTAAAACCTTGGTATATACTCTTCTTAACGTCTTTGATGTTTTAAGGGCGTTTTTATTTCAAATTTTTTGAAGTAAATTCTTTGAAAATTTCAAATTGAACGTTTCAATGTTAGGAGACATTGAAACGAATTGAGAACACTTCTGTCTTTCAAACAGAAGAGCAAGTCTCAAAAAATTTCTTAAAATCTCTGATGTAAAAATCAGAGTCATGATTCTTTTTAAAAAGAATATCATGATAATTTCAATCCCGACGCAAGGTCGGGGTCCCGATCCTTTAATTATATTAAAGCGTCGGGAGAGCTAGGAAACAAATAAAAATAAAATGTAGTATTCAAATTCTGTTTTTTATTTTGTTTCGTTCTAATTTTTTAGTTAGAGTTTGATCCTAGCTCAGGATGAACGCTGGCGGCGTGGATAAGGC
>CAYLLX010000044.1:4588-5373 GCA_964384975.1 uncultured Candidatus Saccharibacteria bacterium | reverse complement strand
TGAAATTCAATATGGACATACCTCCAAAGAAAGAGGAGGAGAAAATTGAAGAGGGGGTGATTGAGAGCAGAGTTCATGAAAATGATATTTCTTTGGATTTTGAAAAAACAAAAGAAGATTTTTCTAATTGGACGAATAAATACCTTGAAGATTTGTATTTTTCTGAGAAAAAAATAACCTCTTTAAGTTTCAATGATCCTGTAACTGATGAGGTTATGAGAGTAACAAATAAAAGTATTTTTAATATCGCAAAAGAAGAATATGAATTATGTAAAATTTTTATAAAAAATTTAATTTATTTCTGCAATAGAATTATTTTTGAAGATTTTTACTCTCAAGAGAAATATGATATTTTTCAAAAAAATATAGCTTTTTTGTTTTTAAAACCAACATCAAGAGCAATTCTTCCTTTTGTTCTAAAACCAGAAGAACTCCTTGTTGTTTCTTCAGAAATAAATGAATCTTATGGATTGAGTAATATTTCTTCGGAATATATGTCTTTTAGTTTTAATCTTTTATCGTCTTTATCTGGAAAAGATCACTTAGATTATTTAAAAAAAGAAATAAAAAATTTTAATAAAAGTAATAAAATAAGCGCAATAAAACAATTGTCTATTTCTACAAATAATGCTCTTTCTAGGGGTGTGACTTTTCATAATTTTGAATTTGTTAAAGAACTTCTTTTGGAAATAAAAGAAAAAGATGAAAGTCCTTTGGTTTCTTTTGTGGCAGATTTTGAATTAAGTAAAATAAAAACAGATCAACTAGATGATGATTATTATAGT
>CAYLLX010000044.1:3925-4548 GCA_964384975.1 uncultured Candidatus Saccharibacteria bacterium | reverse complement strand
AAAAAGACATAGAGATAAATCTAATAAAAGAAAGTGTTGGTTTTTTCTCTAAAAAATCAACACTACCAAGTCTTGATAAAGTTTGGTATACCAGGGTATCAAAAGATTTCGGTGCTATCGTTATAGAAAATAATC
The DNA here is from genome assembly GCA_964384975.1 of uncultured Candidatus Saccharibacteria bacterium. Classification (GTDB taxonomy): domain Bacteria; phylum Patescibacteriota; class Minisyncoccia; order Phycocordibacterales; family UBA9973; genus UBA9973. The sequence goes on along the minus strand of CAYLLX010000044.1, from coordinate 4,413 downwards.
ATATCCCCATAGCTTTAGTGGATCAAAACGATTCAAAAGAAAATAAAGAAACAAAATTAAAAAATTACGATGGTTTGACTTCGGATAAAAACATAAATCCTTTTGATGAGGGGGAAGATTTTTCTAGATTGATAAAATTACTACACACTCCTGAGATTAGAAGTTATATAAATGATAAATTCGCTATTAAAATAGAAGATTTCTTTCTAAAAGAACAAATTCATTTTTTGAGATTTTTGGCTAATGCTGACAGGAAGACTTTTGAAAGATTAGAAGACAGAATAAAAAAAACAGAAGGAGAAGATGTTTTTAATTTTGCAAAATCCTTTTTGTCTATGTCAGGGGATGTTGATATGGGTATAAAAATAATAGAATTAAGTGAAAATATGCCAATCGAGTCAAGTAAAAATGTTTTTGCTAAATATGCAGAGATAATTGAAACAGCAGACATGGCAGAAGAAACAATAAAAACGCTTTTACCTCCAGAA
>CAYLLX010000044.1:0-3915 GCA_964384975.1 uncultured Candidatus Saccharibacteria bacterium | reverse complement strand
CTCGTAATATTTTAAGAAAAATAAGCGAATCTCTTCTTCTTAGAGCAAAAGAAATGCTTATTTCTTATCATGATAAAAAAGACATTTCAGAAAAAGATGTCTTATTGTCTTTGGAGAGATTTAAAACAGAGATTTTATTATATGCAGATACTTACAAAGAGCTAAAAAAAGAAGGTGTTATTTTCTCTCTTGAAGACCTAGATCAAACAAAAATCACAGAGCTTTCTTTGGAAGAAAGAAAAGAAATGTCTGATGAACTTTGGGAAATTACAAAAACAAATAGAGAGAAGTTTATCACGGATCCAGTCTCGATGAAAAAAAGAGAGGAAAGATTCCGTCACTCTTTGGATGATTCAAACGTTGAGTTTTTAACTCTAAAGCACAAAGAAAACATAATAGCTTTTTGTTCTCTTGAAAAAGACAAAGAGGGTAAATATCTAATAGAGTCTCTCAATGTTGAATCTCAAATAAAGGGTTCAAATATAGGTGGAGCATTTTTGCCTTCTGTTATAAAAGACTGCTTGGAAAAAGGAAAAGAAGTTTATGGTTATGTTCACAATGGAAACAAAGGAACTTTGCCATATTATGAAAGGATTGGTTTTTCTGTGAATGAAGTTGAAAAAGACGGGGAGCTTTTTTATGAAATAAGGATTAAGCCGAATCAGGACCAACAGGATTCGCACCTTGCCAAATAAACTCGAACATTATTTTTTGCATTTCATAAATAGATTTATCTTCGATAATTATCCCGATAGATCTGTTTGGGTCTAGGGTTATAAAAGCAACCTTGTTGTCATATATTTGCATAGCGACGGCAAATTGATCGTCTGATTTTATTACTCTTCTTTCAGTTATTCCAGCTTGGTCATTTTTTGCTAATTCTCTTATGTAGGGTGTGTCTATTGAAATAATTCTTTTTTTGATAGATTTATTTTTACGCATCTCTATGTTTTTTTTGTTCAATTCTGGATAAGTTTTATTCATTGCTTCGTTGTCAGCAAATGTTAATATTTCTGTTTTAGATTCTAGGCTGTCTTGAATAACTTTTATTATACCTTCCTCCCCCTCAAAAAACCTTACATTTGGCTTACCGGCGAGGAGGTTGTATTTTGAAGATAGGTTACCGAGACCAGTCGAAACTATGTCTCGAGCGAGTTCGAGGCTTTTTTTATCTCTCTCTATTTTATCTAAAAGAGTCGAAGGATGATTTGGGTAAAAAATAGCCACAGTCCCAGCTCCACCTTTTTTCTCTACGAGATTCATCATCTCGAGTTGCTCCAATACTTTATATATAAGCCCTCTTTTTATACCCGTCCACTGTGAAAGGGGACTAGCTTTTTGCGGTCCCTTTTCTAAAAGACTTTGATATACCAAAGCTTGTTCTTCAGATAGGCCTGCTTGTTTTAAAATGTTTTCCTCACCATTCATAATTTTTATATTTTATTTAAACTATTTAATAATCTTTAGTGCTTGTATTCATTATATACTATTTGTTTTTGTCACGCAAATATGACAATGTGGATAACTATTTAACCTTTTAAATATAAGCTTCTTTATCTCTTTACAAATATTTAGTTATGTTATGTTGACATTTTAATTTAATTATGCTATACTATATTCAGAGTTAAGAAAGTTCATTGAGGAGATAGCAATAGATTGATGCCCACCTCTGAACCGGAAATGTATTTAATTAAAATATTAAATAGATACATAGAAGGGATGGCACCACGGCCTGTAAGTGTGGAAAGAGGAGAGAGTGAGCTGAGAGACAATCTATTGAGATCTGTTTGCACCGTGAATAGTATACATATAGTGTAAGCCGCAAACCGAAGCTATATAGATACATATAAATTCACAACCGTGTTTATCTCGCCGAAGCTTCTAGCGAAGGCGGATAGGTCAAATGAAAGTTTGACGAGACATAGGCAGGTCAGAAGAGTCTAACCCTCTCTTGTGATCTGAAATGTCTTTACGAAGGAGCTTTGATTTTTGAGGAAGAATCAAAGAGCACAAATCCCGCCGACGTTCTGAATGCAATAAAGAACTTTGGCGGGACAAAGGAGGAGAGATGCCTGCCTTGTGGTAAAGATAAAATCTTTGACAATATCATATTCTGAGAGTGATTCTTTGTTTATCATCGAATGGTTCTTGGATATGCTCAATAAATTAATTTGTTGAGTATAAATACTCTGGCGGGTTGGTGCTCGTTGGAGATGGGGTTCTGTGCATCCTCTACAAAAACACTGATGCGACCCGCATGTTAGGGTAAATGGGCCCGAAAGGGTTTCCATATGGAAAAAATTATAATTCAAGAGATGACGGGGTATCATCATACCCCGGGCACCGATTGGGTGGACCTGACTTTTCAGGTCCTTGAAATAACCCCGGCTACGTTGTCGGGGAGAAATTTTTTTAAAAATGGATACGACGGGTATCCATTTAGAGAGGAGGACTTAAAGTTCTCCTCAAAAGAGGAAATGAAGGACTTTTTGTTGAAAAGTCCTCATTATGAGGATTGGGAAAAAAAGGTCAGACTCCTAGAGTCTCTTTCTTAACCCCTCTCCCCCGCGAGTTATATTTCTTCTCGCACTCTCCGCCCAATGCGGATGACTTGAATAAAAGAAATTAATTTGTCCCCGTATGTTCCACACAAAATGGGTTTGTTGTGAGAATAATGGAGAGCCAAGAGGAAGCAGAACCTCAAAGGGTTATTACACGGAAGAGATTTTAAAAATCTCTTCCTCCTTATTCTATTTCTCATTTTTAAAATGGGAGGTAGATAGGGACGCTGAAAACTATTTAGAGTAGGCAAGAATTAATGGGCCCAGTGATGGGTTTGGTTATGAAAATTCAAGAGATAAAACTGAAGGGGACATTTCATGTTACTTTTCAGGTTACTTTAAAAGAATTATCCCTAAAAGTAGGGGATTTTTTTTCTTCTCCTAATTTAAAAGGAGAAGTAAAAAAAATATTGGAAGGATATGAAGAATTTGAGGTGGGCTACAAAGAGACCCACACAAACTACCACTGTGTGGTAGAAATAGAAGGGCAGGGGAAGTTAAATCTAACAAAAGATCCTATTAGCGGGTCTCTATTTCTTGTTTCTGGTGAGACAGAACAAGAAGATGGTTTGTTTTCTCCTGACAAGGAGGCTGTTCTTGTCGAAGGCCCTTTAAAAGGGCTAAAATTTGGGTTTTTTGAAGATGCTTTTGATTTTATGCAAAATCATGGCAGCATAACATTAAAAGAGGATTTCATTAAGGTTTTAGAAGAGCTTTCTTAACCCCTCTCCCCCGCGAGTTATATTTCTTCTCGCACTCTCCGCCCAATGCGGATGACTTGAATAAAAGAAATTAATTTGTCCCCGTATGTTCCACACAAAATGGGTTTGTTGTGAGAATAATGGAGAGCCAAGAGGAAGCAGAACCTCAAAGGGTTATTACACGGAAGAGATTTTAAAAATCTCTTCCTCCTTATTCTATTTCTCATTTTTAAAATGGGAGGTAGATAGGGACGCTGAAAACTAAATAGAGTAGGCAAAAATTAATGGGCCCAGAGATGGGTTTAATTATGGTGAAAAAAATCATTACGCATGGAGGAATGTTCCATGCGGACGAAGTCATGGCGATAGCCATGCTTCGTCACTTCGGCTTCACCGCCGAAGTAGAAAGAAAATTCGAAATTTCTGAGGAAGAGTTTTCTTCTTCAGAAATTCTGATTTTGGATATTGGGCGGCGGTTCGATCCAAAGTTGGGGAATCTGGATCACCATCAAGATCCTGCCTGTCAGGCCACCAATATTTTGGTGGCAGATTTTTTGGTAAGCAAAGGGCTATTAAGCCCAGATGTTTACAAAAACCTGCTTCTTTTCCTCACGGAAGTGAGTGATGTGGATCGTGGAGTGATACCAGAGGGA
>CAYLLX010000043.1:0-5496 GCA_964384975.1 uncultured Candidatus Saccharibacteria bacterium | reverse complement strand
TAGAACGCTGTCCTGATAAGACAGAGGTCGATGGTCCGATTCCATCCACGCTCACCATGGGTAACCAGAAGATAGATATAATAACAATAATTTTTGTCATCATTCTGTTAAGTATCCAGTTTTATTTTTTAGTATTGAGATGATATGTCCGAACAAAATATTTCTGATTTAAAACAACAAAAAGATAAATACATAACCAAAATATTTTGGCTTTGTTTGCAAATCGCTTTTATTTTTGGAATACCAGCTGTTTTAGGAGCTATTTTTGGAGGTAAGCTTGATGCAAAATATGACACAGGGAATAAAATAACTCTAGCGATACTTTTTGGAACTTTTGTTTTTTCTTGGGTTATTGTTGTTTTTTATTTTAAGTATTTAAATAAAAAAATAAAAAATATAAATACAGAAATTAAAAATAAAGAAAATAAAAATTTAAGTCAATAATTTATGAATTTTTTTCAAATACAAAGAGATATAAGTGGAATTCAGCCTGATATTATTTTTAATATTTTTAATTACCCTGTCTCAAATACAACATTATTAATCTTGCTAATAATGATTGTTTTGGTTTTAGTTTTTGCATTTAGAAAATATAAAATCATACCTAGTAAATTTCAAGCATTATTTGAATTATTTTATGAAGTTGTTTTTAGTTTAGTTCACCAAGTTACAGGAAATAAAAAAGTAGCTGAAAGGGTTTTTGTTATTACTGCTACAATATTTCTTTACCTAATGCTTACAAATCTAGTTGGTATATATGTACCCGGTTTAACAAGTATTACTTATGATGGAATTTCTGTTTTCAGAACCCCAACTTCAGATTTTAATACTACTTTTGGTTTGGCTGTGGGTATGATTTTGTTGACTCATTTGGTAAGTATTAAGGATTTTGGCTTCTTTGGACATGTTGGTAAATTTTTACAATTCAAAGAAGTTTATGTTGGTTTTAGAAAAAGCCCAGCAGAGGGAGGTATGGCTATGGTTGGTTTTTTTGTTGGTATCCTTGACGTTGTTGGGGAATTTGCTAAAATAATAGCATTATCTTTGAGACTGTTTGGTAATATGTATGCGGGTGAAGTGCTTGCAACAGTCATCTTTGGTGGTCTGGCTTTTGCCTTACCAGCATTGTGGTCAGGTATGAGTACTTTGTCGGGTATTGTTCAGGCAGTAGTTTTCGGTTTGTTATTTACTGCTTATTATAGTGCATCAGTAAAACATCCCGAAGAAAGTAAGTAAATTATTATTAAAAGTCGTTTTATTAAAATTAATTAATTCTTGTTAAAAACAAGTAAAAATATATGGAAGAACAAGTAGTACAAGGTGTTATGAATGCAGATGTTGAGTCTGCTCGTTTATTTGCTAAAGCTATCGTTATGACTATCGCTATGGCAGGGTCTGCATTGGGTGAAGCTTTTTTGATTGGTAAGGGTTTTGAAGCTATCGGTAGAAATCCAGAATTAGAAGGATCTCTTTTCACAAAGATGATTATCGGTGTTGCTATGGTTGAATCTACAGCTATTTATGCATTCGTTGCATTCTTTTTGCTTTAATTTTATTATCTTAATTTAAATAAATTTTATGGATGGTCTTTTGTCGATTTTAGGGAAGGTTGGTTTTGACTGGCAAGTAGCTTTGGCTAACTTGGTGAATTTTCTAATAATATTTTTTATATTAAAGAAATTTGCTTTCAAGCCAATCGGTAAAATAATAAAAGAAAGACAAGAAAAAATACAAAAAGGTCTCGATGATGCCAAACAAGCAGAGGCAGCTCTTTCTGTAGCTCACAATACAAAAGAAGAAATAATAAAAGAAGCAAAAGACGAAGCTAGAAAAATAGTTACTAAAGGTGAAGTTTTGGGTAAAAGTATCGTAAAAGATGCTGAAGCAAAAGCTATACTTGAAAAAGAAAATATTTTAAAACAAGCTCGTCTTGATGCTGAAAAAGAAAAACAAAACATGGAAGATATTTTCAACAAAGAGTCCGCGGATATTATCGCTTCTGGAGTGAAGTCTTTAGTAGAAGGATATGTTGCAAAAGGTCAAGGTGAAGAGATTATCAAAATGATGGTAAAAAGATAGTTATGATCAAGTCGAAACATTTGGCATTAGTTTTACATGAAATAATAGAGAAAAATGATTCTTCTTTGGAAGAAAAATTTTTTAATTTTATTAAATTACAAAAACTAGAATCTCAATTGCCAAATATTTTGTATCGTTTGGAAAAGATCTTGAAAAAAGAAGATGAGAAAAATAAAATCCAAATAGAAGCTCCGCATGATGTTTCTCCTGAGACATTGGAAAATATAAAAGATTTTTTGAAAGTAAAAAAAGAAAATACTTTTAAAATAAACAAAGAATTGATCGCTGGTTTTCGGGCGAGATGGGAGGGTCAGATTTATGATGCAAGTTTTAAGACAAGTTTAGAAAAATTTAAAAATTCAATTATAAAATAATTATTATCAACAAAATATATGAGCGCAAATAAAACAGTAGAAAATTTAAAAAAGAAAATAGAAGGTTTTGAAAGTAATCCAGAAACTTATGAATACGGTACGGTTGTTTCTGTGTCTGATGGTATCGCTAAGGTTAGTGGTTTGATGAAATGTCAGGCTTCTGAAATGGTTTCTTTTGAATCAGGGGCTACGGGTCTTGCGCTAAACCTCGAAGATGATTTTGTTGGGGTGATTGTTTTGGATGATTTTTCTAAAATCAAAGAAGGGGAAATAGTAAAAAGAACAAATAAAATTCTTTCTATTCCTGTCGGAGATGATTTTATTGGCAGGATAGTGAGTCCTTTGGGGGATCCCTTGGATGGTAAAGGTTTAATAGCTACAGATGCTATTTATCCAGTAGAGAAAATAGCTCCTGGAGTTATGACTCGTGAACCAGTAAAGCAACCAGTACAAACAGGTATCAAATCTATCGATGCTATGATACCTATCGGACGTGGACAACGTGAGCTTATTATTGGCGACAGACAAACAGGTAAAACAGCTATTGCGATAGATACTATAATAAACCAAAAAGGACAAAATATGATTTGTGTTTATGTAGCTATTGGTCAAAAGCAATCAAAAGTAGCAAGAATAGTTTCAAAATTAAAAGAAGCTGGAGCTATGGATTATACAATTATCGTAACTGCGGGTGCTTCTGATGGACCTGCTCTGTCTTATCTTGCTCCGTATTCAGGTACTGCTTTGGCAGAATATTTCTTGGATAAAGGGCGTGACGTTTTGGTTGTTTATGATGATCTTTCAAAACACGCTGTAGCTTATCGTGAGATATCTCTTTTGCTTCGTCGTCCTCCGGGTCGTGAAGCGTATCCTGGAGATGTATTTTATTTGCATTCTCGTTTGCTTGAGAGATCTTGTCGTTTAAATAAAGAAAATGGAGGAGGTTCTATTACTTCTTTGCCTATTATTGAAACTCAAGCTGGAGACGAGTCTGCTTATATTCCTACAAAAGTTATTTCTATAACTGACGGACAGATTTTCCTAGAAACTGGATTGTTCTACAAAGGTATCCGTCCTGCTATTAACGTCGGTCTTTCTGTGTCTCGTGTGGGTTCATCTGCTCAAATAAAATCTATGAAAAAAACTGCAGGTAAAATGAAGCTCGACATGGCTCAATACCGCGAGTTAGAATCTTTTGCTCAATTTGATTCAGATCTCGATCCTGAAACAAAAAAACTTATCAGCAGGGGTCAAAGACTAACAGAGCTTTTGAAGCAAAATCAATACTCACCCGTGCACGTTTCAAAACAAGTAGCTTCTATCTATGCAGCCAATGAAGGCTTCTTGGATGAATTATCTGTTTCTGAGATTAGAGATTGGGAAAATAATTTTTATCAATTTTTAGAATCTTCAAAGAAAGATTTATTGGAAAAAATTGCACAAGATTGGAGTGATGAAATTGTAGCTTCTTTGAGAGGGGCAATAAGTGAATTTATGGGTAATTAAATTTTATGGCAGTATCAACAAAAGTTATAAAACAAAAGATAAAGTCTGTGGGTAATATAAAGAAAATTACCAAGACTATGGAAATGGTATCTGTTTCCAAGATGCGTAAAGCGGTGGACAAGACTTTGTCTTCGAGAATTTACGCTCTTTACGCTTTGGAACTTTTGATGAACATATCTAAAGACAAAGAGATAAAGCATCCTTTTATGATAAAAGGAAAAAATGAAAATACTGAACTTTTGATTATTGTTACAAGTAACAAAGGTTTGTGTGGAGGGTATCACACCAATATTTTTAAAGCATTAAATTCTTATTTAATTAAAAATAAAGAAAAGAAAATAAAAGTTATCACTGTGGGTAAAAATGCTGAAAAAATGTGCAGAAAAACTTCCCTAGAAGTATTTGCAAGTTTCAATAATTTTTCAGAAAATTCTAGCATAGATCAAACAGAAGATCTCTCTAGACTTTTGATGAAAGAATACAAAGACGGGTCTTACTCTAGTGCAAAAATTTTATATACTGAGTTTGTTAAATCAACAAATTATAAACCTGCTCTCAAACAAATATTTCCCTTGTCCGTAGAATCAGTTAAGAACCTTTTAGATGTTGATACAGGAGAGATGGATACTTTGGGGAAATTTGAAGGTGATTTAAAAAATTATTTATTTGAACCGAGTTTGACTACTATTTTAAATAATGTTTTACCGGGGTTGATTGATTCGATTGTATACCAAGCATTATCAGAATCTTTTGCCTCAGAACACTCCGCTCGTATGTTTGCGATGAAAAATGCTGGAGACAATGCTGCTACTATTTTAGACTCTCTTATGTTATCTTATAACCATGCTCGTCAGGATAATATAACCAAAGAGCTTGCGGAGATAGTCGGTGGAGCGGAGGCTTTAAAAGTTGATTAATTATTAGTAATTTTTATTAAAATGCAAAAAGGAAAAATAACACAAATTATAGGACCGGTCGTAGACGTAAGATTTTCTGGAGAAGAAGGAAACTTGCCAAATATTTATAACGCTCTTATTATAAAGAGAAAAGATCTAAAAGGTAAAGAATATGACCTTGTTTTGGAAGTAGCAGGACACTTGGGACTCAATGAAGTTAGAGCTATCGCCATGTCTACTACTGATGGACTTTCTCGTGGAGAAGAGGTTTTTGACACAGGGGCACCTATCTCTGTGCCAGTTGGAATGGAAACTTTAGGAAGAATGTTTGATGTTGCGGGTTCACCTATCGACGGAAAAGAAGCTCCTAAGGTAGCAAAAAGACTTCCTATTCACAGAAAAGCTCCAACACTAGCAGAACAATCTCCTCAGGCTCAAATTCTCGAAACTGGTATCAAGGTTATTGACCTTATTTGTCCTTTCTTGAAAGGAGGAAAGGTTGGTCTTTTCGGAGGTGCCGGAGTAGGTAAGACTGTTGTTATCCAAGAGTTGATTAGAAATATTGCAGCAGAGCACGGAGGATATTCTGTTTTTGCTGGAGTAGGAGAGAGAACTCGTGAAGGTAATGACTTATATCGTGA
>CAYLLX010000042.1:2503-5784 GCA_964384975.1 uncultured Candidatus Saccharibacteria bacterium | reverse complement strand
GTATGTTTACTGATATGGCTATGACTGTGCCTGTGGGAGAGATTAGTGCTTCTTCTAAAAAGCTTTTAGAGGTAACAGAAAAAGCTTTAGAACTAGGTATCGATGCGGCTCGTGCGGGGAATAGAGTAGGGGATATTGGTTTTGCTATTGAGAGCTATGTGAAGAATTATAGATATGGGATTATCGATGTTCTCTCGGGGCACGGAGTAGGAAAATACATACACGAAGATCCATACATACCAAACTTTGGTAAACCAAATACAGGACCAAAACTCGTCCCAGGTATGGTTATCGCTATCGAACCTATGTTAAATAACGGAACAAAAAAAATAATAGTAGAAAAAGATAATTGGACTATATCAACAGCAGATAAAAAAAGAAGTGCACATTTTGAAAAAACTATTCTCATTACAGAAGGCGAACCAGAAATACTTACAACCCTATAGCTATTTATAAATAAAAAAATATTATATAATGTATATATGGAAAATAATATTTTTTCAAATATACCTAAATTTCAATCTCCAGAAGAAGAGATAGAATATTTAAAATCTCATCTTGCAAAAAAAGAGCAGGAGTTGCGTTCCTCGGGGGAGATAAAAAATGAAGAACATGAAAAAGATTTTTCTAAAAACTTTATAGAAGAATACAAAAAAATACCGACTGAAGAAATTTTAAACAAAGAGCATATTTTAGAAAAAAAAGAAGTAGAAGGTTTTGTTTTGAAATTAAAACCTGAACCACACGATGCAGTCATGGAAGAGCTTTTGGGTATTGTGCTCGTAAAAGGTATTAGAAATGCACTAGAAGCCGTAGAAGCGATGAACAATCCTCACATAAGCGATGATTTTCATCGTCTAATAATACAATACTTGAAATCAGGGCAGATGTTAGATGGAGTAAAAGAGGGTACTTCTATCTACAAATCTTTAAATATTACTCTTTTCGAGGTAACTTTGCCTGCGTCTCAAGAAGAAGGTGATAAAACTAAAAGTTTTAAAGAATTCATGGGAGCTATGGAGCAATTTTATGCAGGTATGCAGTCTATCTCTTCTGATCCTAAAAATACAAAAGAAATTTTTTATTCTTTGGAGATAGCATTAGACAACAATCATGATTCTGTTGTTGTTTATGTTGGTGTGCCCAATAAGCATATTTCTTTATTTGAAAAACAAGTTCTCTCTTCTTATTTTGATGCAAAGATAATAGAGTCAACAGATGATTATAACGTTTTCAATGAAAAAGGTTTTTCTTTGGGCTCTGTTGCACATTTTGTAAATAGGCAGGTTTTGCCGATAAAAACATACGAAGAGATCGACCACGACCCGATGAATAATATTTTGAATGTTTTTTCTAAATTAAAAAGTGAGGGAGAAGGAGGTGCTATACAAGTCCTAGTATCTCCTGCCGGAGAGAGATTTACCAAAGAATTTCACATGATTTTAGATGATATAAAAGCAGGTAAGTCTGTAAAATACGCAACAGACAACTTTTATGATTTACGAAAAGCATTTTTTAATGCATCAAAAGAATTATTTTTAGGGGCAAAGAAAAAAGAAACAGATGACAAAAAAATGGACGGTAGGACGCATGTAGATCAGGGGGCTGTCGAGAAAATAAATAATAAATTAAAAAGCACCATAGTAAAGACAAATATCAGGATTATTGCTTCTGCTGAAGACGAAGATAGAGCAGAGGTTATATTGAAAGAGTTGGAATCTTCTTTTAATCAATTCAACGACCCTATGGGTAATTCTTTTTCTTTTGAAAGATTTAAAGGTGGTAAATTAAAACAATTATTTTATAATTTTTCTTTTAGAATTTTTGATAATGATTTTTCACTTCCTTTAAATTTGCGTGAATTAACTTCTGTTTTTCATTTTCCTATAGGTATTTCTTCTATGCCTCAACTCAAAGAAGCAAAAGCGGGTATTGCTCCTGCACCTATGGATATGGGTAAAGAGGGTATTGTACTAGGAATAAATAGCTACAGAGGCAAAGATACTCCGATACATATGACAAAAGAAGACCGTGTTCGTCACATGTATGTTATCGGTCAGACAGGTACTGGTAAGACTACAATATTAAAAAATATGATAGCCCAAGATATCCTAAACGGTGACGGATGTTGTTTTATAGATCCGCACGGTAGTGATATTCAAGAGATTTTGAGTTATGTTCCAAAGGATCGTATTGATGACGTCATATATTTTGACCCTGCTTATACTGCGCGTCCTATGGGGCTCAATATGCTCGAATACGACCCTCGTTATCCAGAGCAGAAGACTTTTGTTGTAAATGAACTGATGAGTATTTTCAACAAGCTTTTTGATATGAAAACTTCAGGAGGCCCTATGTTCGAACAATATTTTAAAAATGCAGCTTTTCTCGTGATGGATCATCCTGAGAGTGGCTCTACTTTGCTTGAGATTAGTAGGGTTATGATGGATAAAGAATTTAGAGATATGAAACTCTCTCATTGTAAAAATCCGATAATAAAACAATTTTGGGTAGCAGCTGAGCAGACAACAGGAGACCAAGGTTTGCAAAACTTTGTGCCGTATATTACTTCAAAATTTGATAACTTTATATCAAACGACATTTTGCGTCCTGTGGTTTTGCAAGAAAAATCTGTTTTTGATTTTCGTAAAATAATGGATGAAAAGAAAATCCTTTTGGTAAATCTTTCCAAGGGTAGGCTAGGGGATATAAATGCAAACCTTATCGGCCTTTTGATAGTTGGTAAAATACAAATGGCAGCACTTTCTCGTGTGGATATGTTTGGTCAAAAGATGAATGATTTTTATTTGTATATCGACGAGTTCCAAAATGTCACTACTGACTCTATAGCGTCTATACTTTCAGAAGCTCGTAAATATCGTTTGTCTTTAAATATTGCTCATCAATACATATCTCAGCTCGAAGAAAATATTAAAAATGCAGTTTTTGGTAACGTAGGATCTATCGCTGTGTATCGTGTGGATCCACAAGATGCAGAATTTTTAGAGAAAAGATTCTCTCCGACTTTTAACTCCAAAGACATAATCAAATTAGATAATTTTAATTCTTATGTAAATATGCTCGTAAACGGTACACCTTCGAAACCTTTTAGTATGACTTGTCATTGGTCACTATTACCGAAAGGCAATAAAGAGATGGTAGAATCTTTGAAAGAATTGTCTTATTTAAAATACGGACGAGATAGGGCAGAAGTAGAAGCTGAAATTTTAGCTAAATATGAAAAACAAGCACAATAAAAAAGATTTTTTAAAACTTTGAAA
>CAYLLX010000042.1:0-2403 GCA_964384975.1 uncultured Candidatus Saccharibacteria bacterium | reverse complement strand
AAAATAAAAACTCTTCAAAATCTGAAGAGTTTTTATTTTTTCTTTTTTAAAATTACAAAAAACAAATTCAAAAACAAAATATATTTTTGTCTAGTTGTGCAAAAAAATATTTTTGATATACTTTAGGTAGGGTTATTACCGATTATTACTTAGAACAATATATTTATGGGAGCTTCGATCATAATTGTCCGTGGACTTTTATGTCTCGCACCCACTTAGTTTAAAGCTAAAGTAATTTATCGGAAATAGTCCTAAGAAGCAATCTCCTTTTTGGAGATTTTTTCTTAGGAATGTCTTATAATGTATCTATGTCTCAAAAAAATTTATTATTTAAAATAGCTTCTCTCGTTGTTTTTATATTTTTAGTGAATTTCTTGGCAATGAAGTTCTATTGGTATTCGAGTCTTTGGTATTTTGATATGTTTATGCATTTTTTAGGAGGGTTTTGGCTTGGATTGGCTTTCCTTTGGCTTTTTAAAGTTATAAATTTTAATTTTAAAAACCTAGCTATTGTTATTTTAGGGGTTTTAATAATAGGAGTTGCTTGGGAGTTTTTTGAAATAGGGGTTGATAAGATATTTCTTAAAGATAATTTAAACTATCTAGATATTTATTCTGATATTTTCTTTGATTTAGCGGGTGGCATGACAGCATTTTTGTATTTATCAAAAAAAAATAGTTTTTTCTTTTAAATCTTGTTATAATTAATTTATGCAAAGTACAGCGAAAATAACATTTTATGGTGGTACGGGCACTGTTACAGGTGCGAATTTTCTTTTTGAAGTTGATGGCAAAAAAATCCTTGTTGATTGTGGTTTGACGCAAGGTTTTAAAGTTGCAGATGATGTAAACTGGGATCCTTTTCCTTATAACCCAAAAGAGATAGATATTTTATTTATCACTCACGCACACATAGATCACTTAGGTAGAGTTCCAAAGCTAATACACGAAGGTTTCGAAGGTAAGATATATTCTACTTTTCCTACACACGACCTCGCTCGTCCTATGCTCGAAGATACTATGCATATTTTATCTAAAAACGAAGAGCTCGGTTTGGATAAAATATACGCAATAGAAAATATAAACAAAGCCCTTTCCCTCTGGCAAGGTTTTGATTATTATGAAAATATACAAATTACAGAAAACTTAAAAGCAAGTTTTAAAAATGCAGGGCATATTTTGGGTTCTGCGATGATTGAATTTATTTTCAATAAAAAGAAAATACTTTTTACTGGAGATTTAGGAAACAGTCCGTCACCAATTTTGCCTGATAATGACTCTATTTCTGATATAGATTATATGATTATGGAAAGTGTATACGGAGATCGCAATCATGAATTAAAAGATCAAAGAAGAAAATTCTTAGAAGAAGTTATAGAAGATAATTATAAAAGAAAAGGAACTTTGATTATCCCTACTTTCTCTCTTGAGCGTTCACAAGAGCTTTTGTTTGAATTAAATAATCTAGTAGAAGGCAAGAGGATCCCGGTTATGCCTATATTTTTAGATTCACCTTTGGCGATAAAACTCACAGACGTTTTCAAAAAACATAAAAAATATTTCAACGAAAATGCTCAGAGGATAATGGCTACAGATGCGCATCTTTTTCATTTCCCAGGGCTTTATGAAACTTCAGAAGCTGAAGATTCTAAGAAAATAAAAACAGCTCCAAATCCAAAAATAATTATTGCGGGTTCGGGTATGTCTTCGGGGGGTAGGGTAGTACATCATGAAAAAGAATATTTACCAGATCCAAAAAACACTTTGCTTTTAACAGGGTATCAGTCTATCGGTACTCCAGGACGTATGATTCACGAAGGTGCTAAAAAAGTTAAAATTTATGGAGAAGAGGTTAATGTCAGAGCGCATGTTGTAAATATTTCTGGATACTCTGGACACAAAGACTCTGATGCTCTTTTAAACTTTGTCGCGGGTTCTCAAGATACTTTGAAAAAAGTTTTTGTTGTTATGGGTGAGCCAAAGTCTTCTTTGTATCTTGTTCAGAAATTGCGAGACAATTTAGGTGTAAACGCTTATGCCCCAGACCAAGGAGATAGCATAACTTTGCTTTGTTAATTATTATTTAATTTTTTTAAAATATGGACGTATTATCATCAAATCCTTATGCAAAACACGGGCACAGACAACTCAAGCTTTGTGTCTCAGGAGCCGCTGAGACTAGCCACTGTGGCCCTCAGGCCCTAGAAAAAGCCAAAGAGCTCGGCAGGGAAATAGTCAGACAAGGAGGTATCCTCCTAACAGGAGCAACGAGTGGTTTTCCTCTTTGGTCTGCTATCGGAGCAAAAGAAGTAGGGGGTATATCTATCGGACTTTCTCCTGCTGCGGTAGAAAAAGAGCACGTAGAGGTTTACAAACTACCTGTGGATTATATGGATTTGATAG
>CAYLLX010000041.1:307-6039 GCA_964384975.1 uncultured Candidatus Saccharibacteria bacterium | reverse complement strand
ATAATGCAAAAATACCAAAGCGAATTACAAAAACTAGTTTAAATTGCTATTTTTGATTTTTCGTGATATTATATTGATAACTTCAAAAAGAGCCTTAACGGCTTTTTTTGTTTCATTAAATTTAATCAAATAAAAATATGCAAATAAGAAACATAGCGATAATAGCACACGTGGACCACGGTAAGACAACTCTTACTGACGGACTTATGAAACAAAATGGAGGCCTTCAAGCAGAAGGTATTTCCATGGACTCCAACGATTTGGAAAAAGAGAGAGGTATTACTATTTATAGTAAAAATACTTCTATTTACTACAAAGATACAAAAATCAACATAGTGGACACTCCTGGTCACGCCGACTTCGGTTCTGAGGTGGAGCGTGTTTTACGTGCTATCGACTCTGTTTTGCTTTTGGTGGACGCAGTAGAAGGTCCTATGCCTCAAACTAGATTCGTTTTGAAAAAGTCTTTGGAACTTGGTTTGAAACCTATCGTTGTTATAAATAAAATAGACAAACCCGCAGCAGACCCTGCTCGTGTACAAGACGAAGTTTTAGAATTGTTTCTAGAACTAGGTGCTACAGACGAACAATCAAATTTTGAAACTATTTATGCTATCGGACGTGACGGTATCGCTAAGAAGAATTTATCTGATGAAACAAAAGATCTTTCTGCTATTCTCGATGTTATTTTAGAAAAAGTTCCTGAGGCTTCTGTTGACGCAGATCAAAAAATGAAAGCTCAAGTTTTCAACCTCGGTTATGATAACTTTTTAGGCAGAATGGCTGTCGCTCGTATTTATGCTGGTAAAATAAAATCTAGTGCAAATTTATTTGTAAAAGGTGAAAACGGTATAAGACCTGGAAAAATTACAAAATTATTTACTTTTGAAGGTATTGCTAGAAAAGAAGTCGCTGAAGCAACTGCAGGAGACATAGTTTTGATTGCAGGTATTCCTGATATTTTTATCGGAGAGACTTTGTGTGAAGATGAGTCTGTAGAAGCTATGCCTCATATCGCTATCGATGAGCCGACTATTTGTCTAAACTTTTTGGTTAATGATTCTCCTTTTGCTGGGAAAGACGGTAAATTTGTAACTTCAAGACAAATAAAAGAAAGATTGGAAAAAGAACTCGAGATAAACGTCGGATTGAAAGTAGATTTTTCTCCTGTGCAAAATAGTAGTGGTCCGAGTTTCTTTAAAGTTTATGGTAGAGGAGAGTTGCATATTGCAGTGTTGCTTGAAAATATGCGTAGAGAAGGTTTTGAAATACAAGTTTCTCAACCAGAAGTTATTATCAAAGAAGAAGGAGGCAAGAAAACAGAGCCTTACGAAGAGCTTGTTGTTGACGTGCCTATGGAATCTTCTGGAGTTGTTATCGAAAAAATAGGGAAAAGAAGAGGAGTTATGAAAGGTATGAGTGAGAAAAATGGAATTTCTAGAATAGTTTTCGATATACCTACTCGTGGTCTTTTGGGATACAGAGGAGAATTTATCGTAGATACAAAAGGTGAAGGTATTATGTCTTCACGTGTTATAGGTTTCGATGAATACGCAGGAGAAATCAAGAAAAGAGATTATGGATCGATGACTTCGATGGTTCCAGGAAAAGCTGTGGCTTTTTCCTTGGCAAACTTGCAAGAAAGAGGAACCTTATATATAGAACACGGTACAGAAGTGTATGAAGGTATGGTTGTTGGTAATGTGTTAAAAGGTGATGAGATGGTGGTGAATCCTACAAAAGGTAAACAGCTTACAAATATGCGTGCTTCTGGTACAGACGAGGCTATCACCCTAAAACCAGTTTACATACTAAGTATCGAAAGAGGACTAGAGGTGATGAGTCAAGACGAATATCTAGAAATTACTCCAAATTTTGTTCGTTTAAGAAAACACGCACTTAAAGAAGGGGATCGTGCAAAAGGAAATAAGTCAAAGTAAATAAAACAAATTTGACTTAATTAAAATAAAGTGTATAATTTAAAGTAAGTAAATATTTATAAATAAATTAAAAATACAAATGTCAACAACAATATCTTTTAAACCAAAACAAATAACAAAAAAAATCACTTCACACCTACCTGAAAGAGCAGCTGATGTGATAATGAATCGTTTTGGTTTGACTGTAGATGCACAGAGAAAAACTTTAGAAGATATTGGTAAAAAATACAGCATTACTCGTGAACGTGTTCGTCAGATAGAAGATTCTGCTATTAACTTGATAAAAAAATCCCCAGTTTACAAAGCTGAGCAAGCCGTCTTTGATGAGCTTAAAGCTTTGATTCACAAACTAGGAGGTATTGTTTCTGAGAGTGAATTTCTTTCTCACATAACAAAAGATAAAGCTACTCAAAATCATATACATTTTTATTTGGTTTTGGGTGACTATTTTAAGAAACACAAAGAAGATGATCATTTTCACCCTAGATGGAGTGTGGATGATGACTTGGCTGAATCTGTGCATGATGCTTTGAAAAATGTATACAAAAACTTAAAAGACGAAGATCTTATTTCTGAAACAGAAATGATAAAAAGATTTTTTGATGAGATGAAAAATACAACTGAACACCTCAGAGATGATGAAATCATCAAAAGATGGCTTGGTATTTCTAAAACAGTTTCAAAAAATCCTATGGGTGAATGGGGTAAATCAACTTCACCAAATATTAAAACTCGTGGAGTAAAAGATTATGCTTTTTTGGTGATGAGAAGTCACGGTTCACCTATGCACTTCAAAGAAGTAGCTTCTGCTATCGGTAAAACTTTTGGTAAAAAAACTCATTATGCAACTTGTCACAACGAACTCATAAAAGACAATCGTTTTGTTTTAGTTGGACGTGGTATTTATGCTTTATCTGAGTGGGGATATAAGTCTGGTATTGCAAGAGAAGTTATCCGTGATATTTTAGAAAAAGAAGGACCTCTATCTAAAGATGAAGTAGTGGAAAGAGTTATGAAAGAACGTTATTTCAAAAAAAATACTATCTTGGTAAACCTACAAAATCCAAAATTCTTCAAGAAAAACAAAGAAGGACTTTACTCTGTGGCAAAATAATTTTGCTTTGTGTCTTTATATATATTAAAATATAACTAATGATCGATGCGTTGGGATATTTGGTATATAATATTTTGAGTTTTATTTGGCCTATTTTGGCTTTGTATTTTTTGGCGCGTATTACTTGGATGCTTTGGATTCACTATGTGCAACAAAGTTTCATCGCGGGTATTGATTGGGTTTTACTTGAAATAGTACCTCCTAGAGAAGTCCTGCGTTCACCTCGTGCTATGGAGCTTTTTTTGACGAATGCTTTGTATCACCAAAGTGGAAAAGGTTTGGTGGAGCAATACTGGCAAGGAGCTGTTTGGTTTTGGTTTTCTCTCGAAATAGTTTCTATTGATGGACAAGTGCATTTTTATGTTCGCACCCCTTCAAGACTCAAAGAATTTATCGAGACCAACATGTATGCTCAATATCCTCAAGCTCAAGTAAAAGTCGCAGATGATTATACTTTGGCTGTGGATGAAATATCTGAAAAAAGTGATTGGAATCTTTGGGGTTGTGAATTCGTTTTAGAAAAACCAAATGCATATCCGATAAAAACTTATGTTGATTTTGAATTAGACAAAAACCCAAAAGAAGAACAAAAGGTAGATCCTCTTTCTCCTGTTATCGAGCTTTTTGGTTCTTTACTAAAAGGAGAGCAGATGTGGTTGCAGATAGTTACGCGTTTTGCACCTCCAACTTGGTCAGAAGAAGCAACAAAAGTTTTAGAAGAAATATTGATACCTTATACAAAGCTTTCCGCTAGAGCTCCGGGAGATACTTTGCCAGGGCAACTAGCTGAAATTCGTCCTCCGAGTTATATAGATGAGATAGCAAAAGCGATAACAAAAAAGACAATGAAGCTCGGTTTTGAAACGGGTATTCGTGTTTGTTATGTTGCCAAGAAAAATGTTTGGAGAGAAGACAATCGTAGAAATATACGTCTTATTTTTAGACAATATTCGACTCCATATCTCAATAGTTTTATGCGTGTAAACTCTACTCAATTTGACTATCCTTGGCAATTTACCAAAAAGTCTTTGCTCGGTTATAAAAATAATATGTTAGGAGAATACAGAGAGCGTTCTTATTTTTCTGACCCTTTAAGAAAAAAAGTACCGATAGTTTGGCCTTTGTCTATGTTTTATTCTCAGTGGATTTATAGTAGTACTTTTATTTTAAATTCAGAAGAGCTAGCAACACTTTTCCACTTCCCAGGACAAATACTCAAAATGCCTACTTTGGAACGTGTAGAGTCAAAAGAAGCAGCACCACCTACAAATCTACCTATGTAATATATGAAAAAGAAAATTATTTTTATTATTTTAATATTAATCGTTTTATTTGTTTCTTTCTATCTGTTTTTTTTAAGTGCACCTTTTAAAAAAGAAACAAATTTTTTGAAAATAGAAAGTGGTACTAGTTTACGTTCTTTGTCTTTGTCTTTAAAAGAAAAAAAAATAATTCGTTCCCGTTTTATTTTTGAAAGTCTAGTTGTATTATTTGATGGAGAAAAGAGACTTCCTGACGGGTATTTTTCTTTTGAAAAAAGAGAATGTGTGATAAAAGTCGCAAGGCGTATTGTAAAAAGAAATAGGCAAATTACACCGATAAGGATAACTTTACCCGAAGGATACACCGTAGCAGAAATGGCTGATGTTTTTGCAAATAATTTACCAAATTTTAACAAAGAAAATTTTCTAGCAATGGCGACAGACAAAGAAGGTTATCTTTTTCCAGATACTTATTTTTTCTTTTTCCCAGCTGATGAAAACGAAGTTTTAAATACATTAGAAGATAATTTTAAAAAACAAATAAATAGCATAAAAGAGGACATTGATAAAAGTAACAAGAAATTAGATGATATTATTATCATGGCTTCTCTTGTAGAAGGGGAAGCAAATGGTGACGCAGATAGGGCTTTGATTTCTGGTATTTTGTGGGCGAGATTAGAGAAAAATATGAGATTACAAGTAGACGTCGCTCCGATAACATATAAAGAAGCGGGTTTGCCTGAGAAGCCTATTTCAAATCCAGGAATGAAATCCATACTAGCTTCGATTTATCCAGAAAAAAGTCCTTATTTGTTTTATTTGCATGAAAAAAGTGGACAGATACATTATGCAAAAGATTTTGCAGGGCATCGAAGAAATATAGAGAAATATTTAAAATAAATTTATGAGAAAACACAATTTTGTATTTTTAGATATAGAGACAACAGGATTGAATGTAAGTATTCACGATATTGTTGAGATCGGAGGTATTATAACGACTCCGGATTTGGAAATTATCGAAGAATTTGAATTTAAAATAAAACCTCAAAATATAGAAAAAGCGGATTCTGTTTCTTTGAAAATAAGTGGATATAAAGAAGAAGAATGGGTGGAGGCTTATGAGCTAAATGACGCTTTGGAGAAATTAAAAGAGAAAATAAATAATTGTATTATGGTAGGGCACAATGTTGCTTTTGATTTTGCTTTTTTGGATTTTAAATTTTTGAAATATGGTTTCAAGAATCCACTGCATTATCACAAGATAGATACTATATCTGTCGCTTGGGCAAAGTTGCATAGAGAAAAAGATTTGGAGCATTTTTCTTTAAGAGATCTTTGTTTACGTTTTGGTATTGAAAATGAAAAAGCACACAGAGCTCTGTGTGACGCTAGGGCCACGTTTGAGCTTTACAAAAA
>CAYLLX010000041.1:0-297 GCA_964384975.1 uncultured Candidatus Saccharibacteria bacterium | reverse complement strand
TTGTCTTTGGATTATATAAAGCTTCGAAAGTTTCGTCTTTTGTTTTATAAGCTATCTGACACAAGAAATCTTTTTCTGTGTTGCCTGTAGTTTCTGTGTCGAAAAATATTGTTTTATACATAGTGCTATTTTAGCATATTTTTGGTATACTACACAAAGAAGAATTGTGTTTTTTGAAGTACGGATATTTTTCTGCTGAAAAATTCCTCGCCCGCCCGCCTGAATACAGTCGTTTCGGGCGGGTGCTCGCGCCAGTCGCGCTCCCAAGCCTTCAAAAAATACAATTCTTCTTTGTTA
>CAYLLX010000040.1:5078-6119 GCA_964384975.1 uncultured Candidatus Saccharibacteria bacterium | reverse complement strand
CTTCTTGGAGGTATGATTATTACCAAAATCCAGCTTGCAGCCATGGAGCGTGTGCGTATACCGGAAGACGTGCGTAAAGACTTTTATCTATACGTGGACGAGTTCCAAAACTTCGTAACGGATTCTTTTGCTTCTATTCTCTCTGAGGCGCGTAAATACCGCTTGAATCTAATCGTCGCGCACCAATACACGGCTCAGCTCGTTACTAAAAACGGCTCGGCGGTGAGAGATGCTATCTTTGGTAACGTCGGAACTATGATTATTTTTAGAGTTGGTGCGGATGATGCAAAGATACTCGAGAGAGAATTTGAGCCTGAATTCACCCCTGAAGATATTGTGAATTTGCCGAACTATAAAATATATTTAAAGCTTATGATTGATGGTATTACGAGTAGGCCTTTTTCTTCGAAAACTTTACCTCCGTTAGTGAAATCAGGAAATAAAGAAATAGAAGATCGGGTTATTGAATCTTCACGTAGATTGTATTGTAAACCTAGAGAAGAAATAGAAGAGGAGATAAATATCTGGAGTGGTATGGTGGCGGATTCTGGAGGGGGAGATAAAGTGGGTGAAAAATTCAAGGCTGTTTGTTCTGTTTGTAATAAAGAAATATTATTGCCTTTTAAGCCTATTCCAGGGAAGCCCGTGTATTGTCAGGATGATATGAAAAAAATAAAAGAAGGTAGTATAGAAGCGATACCTTTTGATAGAGATTTCAAGAAGAAGAATGATTCCAAATATTATAAACCTTTGATGGATTTGGGTATCGAATTTCTTCCAGAAGAAAAAGAACAAAATAAAAAAGAAGATTATAAAAAAGAAGATTTCCAAAAACCTAAAGAAAACAAAGGTGTATTTGCTAGTATTAAAAAAGTTTTTACTCCTAATCAAAATCCTGGACAAAACACCGGCCCAAGGCCGGTCCACCCTGGGTGGAAAAACCCACAAAATCCAAATATAAAAAATAACTTCAATAATAATTTCAAAGTTCAAAATTGAAAATTCGTTGTTCAACATTCAACATTCAAAAATGGTGAACAG